>NZ_JBFAXX010000049.1:0-67451 GCF_040680995.1 Kitasatospora sp. NPDC051914 | reverse complement strand
CCCCAGCCTCAACTTCCCCCCCCCCCCCCCCCCCGCGCCCCCCCCCCCCCCCCCCGGGGGGGCCCCCCGGGCCCGCGCCCGCCCCCGCCCCTCGTGCCGTACCGGCCGCCGGTCAGCCGGCGGCGGAGCGGTACTTGCGCACCGACAGCCAGGAGAAGACGGCCGTGATCACCAGCGACCAGACGATCGAGACCGGCACCGCGTGCTGCATCGGCCAGGAGTCGTCCACCGGGCCGACCTGGTTGCCGAACAGGTCGCGGCAGGCCTGGACGGTCGCCGAGAACGGGTTCCAGTAGGCGATCGGCTGCAGCCAGCCCGGCATCGAGCTGATCGGCACGAACGCGTTGGAGATGAAGGTCAGCGGGAACAGCCAGATCAGGCCGGCCGAGGTGGCCGCCTCGGGGCTGCGCACCGAGAGGCCGATCAGTGCGCCGATCCACGAGAAGGCGTAGCCCAGCAGGAGCAGCAGTCCGAAGGCCGCCATCGCCTCCCAGAGGCCCTCGTGGATGCGCCAGCCGACCAGCAGGGCGACGAGTGCGAGCACCAACAGGATGAAGGCGGTCTGCACCAGGTCGGCCATGGTGCGGCCGACCAGGACGGCCGAGCGGGTCATCGGCAGCGAGCGGAACCGGTCGACCAGGCCCTTGGTCATGTCCTCCGCGATGCCGGCCGAGGCGCCCGCCACCGCGAAGGTGACGGTCTGCGCGAAGATGCCGGCCATCAGGAACTGGATGTACGCGTCCTGGCTGGCCTGCGTCCCCGGGATCTGGATCGCGCCGCCCATCACGTACGAGAACAGCAGCACGAACATGACGGGCTGCATCAGGCCGAAGACGACGATCTCGGGGATGCGCAGCATCCGCCGCAGGTTGCGGCGGGCGACCACCCAGGAGTCGTGCAGGATCGCGGCGACGCCGGTGCGCTGGCGGGGGACGGCGTCGCCGATGGCGTGCCCGGTGGCGGTGGTCGCCATCTCAGGACTCCTTTCCGTGGCCGCGGCGGCCCCTGGCCTGCTTCTGCTGCCCGTTCCCGCCGTTCTCCTCGGCCTCGGTGACGTGGCCGGTCAGGGAGAGGAACACGTCGTCGAGGGTGGGGCGGCGCAGGCCGATGTCGTCGATCTCGATGGAGCGGGCGTCGAGCTCGCGGATGACGTCGGCGAGGACCTTGGAGCCGCCGCTGACCGGGACGGTGATCCGCCGGGTGTTGCGCTCCACGGCCGGGTCGCCCTTGGCGTAGGGGGTGAGCGCGGAGACGGCCTCGGCGACCTCGTCCGGGCGGTGCACCACCAGTTCGATGCGTTCGCCGCCGATCTGCGCCTTGAGCTCGTCGGCGGTGCCGCGGGCGATCACCCGGCCGTGGTCGACCACCGCGATGTCGTGGGCGAGGCGGTCGGCCTCCTCCAGGTACTGGGTGGTGAGCAGCAGGGTGGTGCCCTGGTCGACGAGGTTCTCGATGACCTCCCACAGGGCGAGGCGGTTGCGCGGGTCGAGGCCGGTGGTCGGCTCGTCCATGAACATCACCGGGGGTCGGACGACCAGGGCGGCGGCGAGGTCGAGGCGGCGGCGCATGCCGCCGGAGTACGTCTTGGCGGTGCGGTCGGCGGCCTCGGCGAGGTTGAACCACTCCAGCAGCTCCAGGGCGCGGGCCTTCGCGTCGCGGGTGCTCATCTGGTAGAGCTCGCCGACCATCTGGAGGTTCTCGCGGCCGGTGAGGTACTCGTCGACGGCGGCGTACTGGCCGGAGAGGCCGATCAGGCTGCGCACCTCGTTGGGGTGCGCGAGCACGTCCAGGCCGGCCACCGTGGCTCGGCCGGAGTCGGGGCGGAGCAGCGTGGTGAGTACCCGCACGGTGGTGGTCTTGCCGGCGCCGTTCGGGCCCAGCAGGCCCAGGACGGTGCCCTCCGGGACGTCGAGGCTGACCCCGTCGAGGGCGCGGACGTCACCGAAGGTCTTGACCAGGTTCTCGGCTTGGATGGCTGGCGCCATGGCCTGCCTCATCTCCTATTTATCCGGTATGTCGTCTGATCGTCACGCAGGTGTCCGGCCGGACAGGTCCCGAATTTCGCGATGTATCGCGAGAGGATGGCAGCTTGCGATATATCGCGTCAAGGGGTGCGGCAGTGCGCCACCCGCACGGCGGAACGGTCCTACTGGGTGACCACGTACCCCGCGGCGCGGAGTTCACCGGCCACCACGGCACAGTGCTCCGGGCCCTTGGTCTCCAGGTGCAGGTCCACCTCGACCTCGGTCAGCCCGAGCCGCGGGTCGACCCGCACGTGGGCGACGTCCAGCACGTTGGCGTCCACCCTGGTGAGCACCCCCAGCAGGTCGGCCAGCGCCCCCGGCTTGTCCGTGAGCCGGACCCGCAGCGACAGGTAGCGGCCGGCCGCCGCCAGGCCGTGCCGCAGCACCCGCATCATCAGCTGCGGGTCGATGTTGCCGCCGGAGAGCACCGCCACCACCGGGCCCTCGAACTCCTCCGGGTGCTCCAGCAGGGCCGCGATCGGGCTCGCCCCGGCCGGCTCCACGACCAGCTTCAGCCGCTCCAGGCCGACCAGCAGCGCCCGCGACAGCGCGTCCTCGGAGACCGTGCGGACACCGTCGGCCAGCGTGTTCACCACCTCGAAGGGGATGTCGCCGGGCCGGCCCACCATGATCCCGTCCGCCATGGTGGCGATCCGCGGCAGCGTCACCGGGCGCCCGGCCGCCAGCGACGGCAGGTAGGCGGCCGCGCCCGCGGCCTGCACCCCTACCACCCGGACGTCCGGCCGCAGCGGCTTCACCGCCGCCGCGATCCCGGCGATCAGCCCGCCGCCGCCGACGCCCACCAGGATCGTCCGCACCTCCGGGCACTGCTCCAGGATCTCCAGGCCCACGGTGGCCTGGCCGGTGACCACGTCCCAGTGGTCGAAGGGGTGGATGAACACCGCCCCGGTCGCCTCCGACCAGCGCTGCGCGGCCTGCAGCGCCTCGTCCACGGTGGCGCCGTGCAGCCGCACCTCGGCGCCGTACTCGCGGGTCGCCGCGACCTTGGGCAGCGGGGCGCCGGTCGGCATGAAGACGGTCGACGGCACGCCGAGCAGCGAGGCCGCGAGCGCCACCCCCTGGGCGTGGTTGCCCGCGCTGGCGGCGACCACCCCGCCGGCCTTCTGCACCGGCGTCAGCCCGGCGATCCGCACGTACGCGCCGCGCAGCTTGAACGACCCGGTGCGCTGCAGGTTCTCGCACTTGAGGTGGACCGGCGCGCCCACCAGCGCGGACAGGTACCGGCTGCTCTCCATCGGGGTGACCCGGGCGACCCCGGCCAGCATCTTGTGGGCACCGCGGACGTCGTCGATGGTGATCGGCCAGCTCTGCATGCCGTCAGCGTACGGCCGCCGGACGGCCCGGACGGGCAGCGCCGGGCCTGTTCCCGGGCCGGGCCCGCGCGCGTACGCTGCTGGCTCCGAGCACCCCGCACCGCCCTCTGGAACGTGAGCCGCGATGACGACTCCCTCGCCCCCGGCCGCCCCCGGCACCGACCCCCTCCACGCCCAACTCCAGTATCAGGTCGCGGTGTTCGCCCGCCGACTGGAGCAGGCCCGGCACGAGGCGACCGGCTCGCTGGACCGCGCCGCCTACCTGCTCCTGGACGAACTGCGCCGGCACGGGCCGGCCAGCGTCAAGACGCTGGCCGCGGCACTCGGCGTCGACTCCTCCACCGTCACCAGGCAGGCCGCGCCGCTCGTCGAGGCGGACCTGGTCGGCCGGGTCCCGTACCCGGCCGACCGGCGTGCCGTACACCTCTCGCTGACCCCGCTCGGCGGCCGGAGGCTCGCCGAAGTCCAGGCCGGGCGCGA
The DNA here is from genome assembly GCF_040680995.1 of Kitasatospora sp. NPDC051914. NCBI lineage: Bacteria > Bacillati > Actinomycetota > Actinomycetes > Kitasatosporales > Streptomycetaceae > Kitasatospora > Kitasatospora sp. NPDC051914. The sequence goes on along the minus strand of NZ_JBFAXX010000049.1, from coordinate 63,613 downwards.
GGAGTTGATGCGCCGCCTGACGGCGGACTGGCCCGCCGACGAGCAGCGGGCCTTCCTGGTGCTGCTGGCCCGCTTCAACGACTCGCTGGAGTCGTACTCGGCGGGCCGGCAGCCCTGACGGCCGGCGGGCCCGGGATCAGCCGAGCGCGCGGCGGAGGTCCGCCAGCAGGTCGTCGACCGACTCGATGCCGACCGAGACCCGCACCAGGTCGCCCGGCACCTCCAGCGCCGAACCGGCCACCGAGGCGTGCGTCATCCGGCCCGGGTGCTCGATCAGCGACTCCACGCCGCCCAGCGACTCGCCGAGGGTGAACAGCTCGGTGCGGTTGCACACATCCACCGCCGCCTCCTCACCGCCGTTCACCCGGAACGACACCATGCCGCCGAACGCCTTCATCTGCTTGGCGGCGATGTCGTGCCCCGGGTGCGAGGGCAGGCCCGGGTACAGCACCTGGTGCACCTTGGGGTGGCCGGCCAGCAGCTCGGCGACCTTCTCGGCGTTGGCGCTGTGCCGGTCCATCCGGACACCCAGCGTCTTGATGCCGCGCAGCACCAGCCAGGAGTCGAACGGCCCGGCCACCGCACCCATCGCGTTCTGGTGGTAGGCCACCTCCTCGCCGAGGCCGGCGTCCGCCAGCACCAGCGCGCCGCCGACCACGTCCGAGTGGCCGCCCATGTACTTGGTGGTCGAGTGCACCACCGCGTCGGCGCCCAGCGCGATCGGCTGCTGCAGGTACGGGCTGGCGAAGGTGTTGTCCACCACCAGCAGCGCGCCCGCGCCGTGCGCCACCTCGGCGAGCGCGGCCAGGTCGGTGATGCCCAGCAGCGGGTTGGACGGGGTCTCCACCCACACCGCGCGGGTGTTGGGGCGCAGCTGGGCGCGGACGTCCGCCAGGTCCTGGGTGTTGGCGACGGAGAACTCCACGCCCCACCGGGTCAGGACCTTCGCGAACAGCCGGAACGTGCCGCCGTAGGCGTCGTTCGGGATCACGATGTGGTCGCCCGGCTTGAGGATCGTGCGCAGCAGGGTGTCCTCGGCCGCGAGGCCGGAGGCGAAGGCGAGGCCGCGGGCGCCGCCCTCGAGCGCCGCGAGGCACTCCTCCAGCGCGGTTCTGGTCGGGTTGGCGGAACGGCTGTACTCGTACCCGCCCCGGAGGCCGCCCACCCCGTCCTGCTTGTACGTGGACACCTGGTAGATCGGCGTGACGACGGCCCCGGTCTGGGGGTCTGCTTCCTGACCCGCGTGGATGGCGAGGGTCTCGAAGCCCTGGGGAAGCTGGTGCTCGGTCATGCCTTGAGCCTAGTCCGCGGGAGCCCGGGCGCACGGGGTGAGCGCGCACCCCGGGCGCCGCGCCCCCTGCCGTGGGAAATCCCTTCGCACGCGACACTCCCGACCGCTACCATCACGCGTCCGCACACATGATCGACACATCGATCGCCCGTCCCGGGGAGAACCGAAACCGTGGGCACGACCCCGCCGCCCGCCGCCGCCAGCACCGCAGGACGCGCCGTCCTCGCCGTCTCGCTGCTCGCCGGCTTCTACCTGCTCGCCGCCGCCATCGTGCTCGGCCTGCTCGGCCTCGACATCGCGCTGTACGCCGGCCTCGGGCACGTCAGCGCCGGCCTGCTGAAGATCTACGCCCTCACCGCCGTGGTCGCCTACCCGGTGCTGCGGGTGGTCTTCCTGACCCGCCGTCCGCGCCAGGACTCCGACGGCGGACTGCTCGTCACCCGCGAGCAGCAGCCCGAACTGTGGGCCCGGGTCGACCGGATCGCCGAACTCACCGGCGTCCGCGGCCCGGCCGAGATCCGGATCGTCCCCGACGTCAACGCCGGCGTCCGCGAGGACACCCGGCTGCTCGGCCTGGTCCCCGGCAAGCGCCACCTGGTGATCGGCGCCCCGCTGCTGATCGGCCTCACCGAGGACGAGCTGGACTCCGTCCTCGCCCACGAGTTCGGGCACTACAGCAACCGCGACGTCCGCCTCGCCGGCGTCACCGTGGCCGGCCGCAGCGCGATCGTGCACACCATCGGCACCCTCCACCGGCGGGCCGACCGGCACCAGGCCGAGCAGGCCGCCGAGATCGCCGCCAAGGACGCCAAGCGCCTCGCCAAGGGCAAGAAGGCCACCGGCGAGGAGGCCGGCGGCGGCGTCCAGCGCACCCTCGCCCTGGTCTTCACCCAGTACGCCAAGCTCTACTTCCGGGTCTCCGAGGCCGTGAGCCGCCGTCAGGAGTACGCCGCGGACCGCTCCGCCGCCGCGATCGCCGGCCGCGCCGCGACCGCCTCCGCACTGCGCCGGATACCCGTCCTCGACGCCGCCCAGGGCTTCTACCTCGACCGTTACGCCACCCTCGGCTGGGACGCCGGCGCGCTGCCGCCGCCCGGCCAGTTCTACGGCGGCCTCGCCCACCTCCTCGCCGACCCCGAGCGCCGCAGCGAGCTCGAGGAACTCGGCCTGCCCGAGGGCGACGCCGACCCGTACGACTCGCACCCGCCGATCGCGCAGCGGATCGCCGCCGTCGAGGCCCTGCCCGAGGACGGCCGCACCACCGGCACCGGCGGCTCCGCCCTCGCCCTGCTGCGCGACGCCGAGCGCACCCTCGCCGCCCTGGAGGCCGCCACCCTGGTGCCCGAGGCCGCCGCCAAGCAGCGCCTCGACTGGCCCGACCTGCTCCAGGCCGCCGGGCTGGCCGGCTCCCGTGAGGCCGCGCAGCCCGTCCGGGCGGCGCTCGCCGGCAGCGACCTGCCCGACACCCTGCCCGCCCTGCTGGACGCCGTCGACGCCGGCCGCGGCTTCGAGATCGCCGAGCGGCTGCCCCGCAGCGAGGAGTCCGCCTCCGCGACCGGCCGCGCCCTCCGCGAGTTCCTCCGGCCCGTGCTGCGCGCCGCGCTGTCCCGGATGGCCGTCCTCACCCTCGCCGAGGCCGGTCTCGCGCACTGGGAGTTCTCCTGGGCCGTCCCCGCCGAGCTGCGGCTGCCCGGCGGCCTGGAGGACGAGCTCCCCGCCGCCCTGGACGCCGCCGTCGGCGACACCCCGGACACCGGGCCGCTGCGCGCCCTGCTCGCCGGGGCCGGCCTCACCGCCACCGCCGCCACCGCGGACCCGCTCCGGAAGTAGACCCGCCGGCGGGTGCGGGGAGGGCAGCCCTCCCCGCGCCTGCCGCACCCGTCCCGCCCCGCCCCGCCCCACCACCGAGGACCGCCCCCGCCCATGGCCCGCCTGATCCTGCTGATCCCGGTACTGATCTTCGTCGCCGCCAAGCTGGTCACCTGGTACGCCAACCGGCGCACCGCCGAGCTGAACCGGAAGATCGCCGACGCCCGCAACGGCGCCGACCACCTCGACCCGACCGCCTTCGGGCTGCCCGCCCGCGCCGAGCTCGACGCCTCACGGAGCACCGCTCCCGGCGCGGCGGACGAGGCCGCCGCCCGGGCCGCGGCCGCCGCCGACGGCGGGGACTGGCACCCGTTCGCCGCCCACCTCGCCGAGGCCGGCGACGACCACGAGCTGCGGCACGTCCGCCTCCGCGACCTCGCCGAACACGCCGCCGAGGAGGACGGTTGGCTGCGCGCCTGGCGCACCGAGCAGCCCGACTCCCCGGACGCCGCGATCGTGCACGCCACCGCCCTGGTCGCGCTCGCCTGGAACGTCCGCAGCTCGCTGCGGGCCTCGGAGGTCAGCCGCGAGCAGTTCGCCGCCTTCCACCGGATCCTGGCCGAGGCCGAGGAGGCCTTCGACCGGGCCGCCGAACTCGCCCCCGAGGACCCGGCCCCGTGGGCCGAACGGATCCCGGTCGCGATGGGCCTCGGCTGGAGCCACGAGCGGTTCGAGCAGATCTGGCAGGAGGTCGTCCGGCGCTCGCCGCACCTGTTCACCGCGCACCTCAACGCCCTGCAGTACTGGTGCGCCAAGTGGCGCGGCTCCCACGAGCTGATGGCGGACTTCGCCGAGCGCGCCGCCGCGGCGGCACCCCCGGAGAGCCTGCTCGCCGGCCTGCCGCTGCTCGCCGTGCACGAGCTGGAAATCACCCAGGACACCTACGCGGCCTGGCGCACCCCCACGGCCCGGGCGGCCGCGGACCGCCTGCTCTCGGCCCTGGAGACGGTGCCCGCGGACGACCGCCGCGTCCCGAAGATGCGGCACCTCCTCGCATACGCGCTCACCTTCGACGAGCGGTACGCCGAGGCCGTCGAGCAGTTCCGGCTGGCCGGCCGGTACATCGGCTGCCAGCCGTGGTCCTACAGCGGCGACCCGGTCGCCCGGTTCTGCGAGGTCCGCAACCGTGCCCTGGCCGGCTGGGAGAAGGCCGGCCGCCCGGCCGCGCCCGCCGCCGAGGCCCGCGGCGGCGCTGTCGGAGCCGCCTGACAGGATGCGCGGGTGCCCGACACCCGTACTCCGGTGCGCCCCGAGTTCCGGGGCGACTTCGAGATCCACCTGACCGTCGCCCCGCAGCAGGGCCGGGCGCTCGCCGCCTGGGCTGCGGGGCGCGGCCTCAAGGTCGTCGACATCGAGCTCGCCCGGGGGGCCGTCCCCCGGCAGCCGATGCTCACCCTGACCGTCTCCGGCACGCTCGCCGAGGCCGAGGCGCTCGCCGCACGGACGGGCGCGGAGGCCGGCTCCGCGGGCTTCACCGTGCTCCGCACGAAGATCGAGGCGGCGCCCTGGACGGCGGGCGTCCCCGCCACCGACGGGCAGGCGCAGGCCCTCGGCCCGGCGTACTACTTCGAACACCACGTCAAACTGCTGCTGGACGCACCGCCCGGGCCCGAACTGGCCGCCGCCGCCGAGCGCCACGACGCCCACCTGTCCCGCAACGCCCGCCGCACCCGGCCGGACGGGCAGATCGAACACTTCGTCACCCAGCGCTGCCGCCTGGTCGGCGCCGATACCGCCGGCCGGCGGCTCGACGGCCTGCTCGACGCCCTCGCCGGCCACCGGATCGCCTCCGTCGAGCGGGAGTTCGCCGTCCTGGACACCGCCGAGGACCTGGACGACGGCTGGATCACCGAGACCGCCACCACCCCGGCCACCACGGCCACCCGCGAAAGGCTTCCCCGATGACGGACTCCTGGCAGGACCTCGGCTACGGCCCCTGGAGCGGGCAGCTCCGGCTGCCGCACACCCGCCCCACCGACACCGAACTCGCCGAGCTCGAACTCCCGCGCTCGATCTGGTCGGTGGCCGGCGAGGGGGTCGTCCAGCGGCCGGTCTTCGACCCCTCGCTGCTCGGCTACGTCAAGGCGATGCGGGCCGGCGACCCGGAGTTCGCCGACGCGGCCACCGGGGCCCGCTGGTACGCCGCCCGGCGCGAGGCCCTGGACACCGTGCTCGCCGCCGTCGCCGCCTCCCGGTGGGCGGACCACCTGGTGCTGCGCGGCTCGGTGCTGCTCACCGCCTGGTTCGGCGGGGACGCCCGCGAACCCGGCGACCTCGACTTCGTCGTCACCCCGGCCGACTGGGCGCTCGACGACCCGCGCACCGACGCCCTGTTCACCGATCTCGCGGCCGCCGCCGAGCGGCTCTCCAGCGGCGTCCGGCTGCACGCCGACCGGGCCGTCCGCGACGAGATCTGGACGTACGACCGCGTCCCGGGCCGCCGCCTCGTCCTGCCGTGGAGCGCCGACGGCCTGCCCGAGGGCACCGTCCAGCTCGACTTCGTCTTCACCGAGCCGCTGCCCGCCGAGCCCGTCCGCACCGCCGTGCCCCGTCTCGCCGGCCCCGGCGCACCCGCCGAACTGCGCACCGCCGACCGCGGGCTCTCGCTCGCCTGGAAGATCCTCTGGCTGGTCAGCGACGGCTTCGCCCAGGGCAAGGACCTGTACGACGCGGTGCTGCTCGCCGAGTCGGTCACGCTCCGCTACGAGCTGCTGCGGGACGTCTTCCGCGGTGCCGGCGACACGTGGTGGGACACCCGGGCGGTCGTCGCCGAGGACATCGCCGAGCCGCTGGAGTGCATCGAGTGGGACGAGTTCCGCAAGGAGAACCCGCAGGTCGGCACCGCCGAGGAGTACGCCGCACGGCTGCTCGCCGCCCTCGCCCCGACCTTCGGCGGACGCACCGAGGAGGAACTGCTCGAGATCTGGACCCGGACGGAATCCGGCGACCCCGACGCGCGTTGAACCCCCTGCCACCCGACCCGCCGGACACCTGGAGCAGGCCTTGCTGTTCAACCGCCACAAGAGCGCTCTCGTCACCGCCGACCAGGCGCTGCCCGGCCGCACCGCCCCCGCCTTCGCCGTGACCGACCTGCACACCGTGCTCGGCACCCCGCTCACCGGCCCCTACCCGGAGGGCCTGGAGACCGCCGACTTCGGCCTCGGCTGTTTCTGGGGTGCCGAGCGCGCCTTCTGGCAGCTCCCCGGCGTGTGGACGACGCTGGTCGGCTACCAGGGCGGCCACACCGAGAACCCGACGTACGAGGAGGTGTGCAGCGGCCTCACCGGCCACACCGAGGCCGTCCGCGTCGTCTTCGACCCGGCCCGGATCTCGTACGAGACCCTGCTGAAGACCTTCTGGGAGGCCCACGACCCCACCCAGGGCTTCCGCCAGGGCAACGACGTGGGCACCCAGTACCGCTCCGCGGTCTACACCCACTCCCCGGCCCAGCAGGCCTCCGCCGAAGCCTCCCGCGACGCCTTCCAGCCCGCCCTCACCGCCCTCGGCTTCGGCCCGATCACCACCGAGATCGCCCCCGCCGCCGCCTTCTACCCGGCCGAGCCCTACCACCAGCAGTACCTCTCCGAGGCCAAGAACCCCAACGGCTACTGCGGCCTCGGCGGCACCGGCGCCTCCTGCCCGATCGGCGTCGCCAGGGCCGAGGGCTGACCCTCCGGTGACGACGGCCCAGGAGCTGTACCGGGCGATGCTGCGCGACAGCATCGCCCCGCGGCTCCGGGCCCTCGGCTGGAAAGGGTCCGGGCAGCGCTTCGAGCTCCCGGACGCGGCGGCCTGGGTGCAGCTGGGCTTCCAGGGCTCCCGCTTCAACTCCGCGTACTCCCTGGACTTCACCATCAACATCTCGGTGATCGACCGCCGGGCCTGGGAGGCCTACCGGACCGACCGGCCCGAACTCCCGGCCCGGCCCAACCCGGTCGTCCACTACGACCGCCGCCTCGCCCCGGTACGCATCGGCTACCTGCTCGCGGCCGGCCGCGACACCTGGTGGAACATCTCCACCGACCGGCCCCGTGACCACATCGACCGGACGGCCAACGGCGTCCTCGCCGCAGTGACCGACCACGCCATGCCCGAAATCCGCCGCCGCCTCGACAAGACATGAGCCGACCTGGGTCACATGGCACTGCACGCTCGGCAGAGCGAGCACGACGCCGGTTGACCCGTCCATCGGGCCCGGGCCGTCTGACGGATCGACGTTGACCGGGCCGCCCGACACGGGCCCGCACCGGGCGGCGCGCAGGTTCCGGCCGCAGGTCGGCCGTGTGGAACGCGGCCGCCGCGCCCTCGCTGCGGTAGACCCCGGGCGTTCCGGGCAGGCGCAGGCCACAACACCGCCCGAGGCCACGTGGACGCGGCTTGCACATCGAATCATCAACGAACCATGAAGTCGGATACAGCGGCCGCCGAATACTCCCCGCATCCTCCGCGCAGGTGCCCTGGACACTCCCCTGAAGAGGCGATTTCGCCGCCACCGAATTAGACTGAAAGGACCGACCGAACCTCCCGCATCCAGAACCCCAGGAGTGACGGCAGGCCGCTCTGGCGAGCCGCTGCGCGACATGGCCCAGGAATTCTACAACCAGCCACGAAATTCCTCGCCGCCCGCCATCGAGTCAGACTTCAGGACAGAATTCTCCGCCGCGGCACCGAAGGCTGCCCAGTTGGCCTGTGCCAGACCAACTGGACGTCACGGCTGCAGCTTTCTGGATGCCCATCCGCCGGAGACGCACACTCCCCGGCACAGCATGAACAGAACTCGGCCGTTGAGGCGGGGGGTATCGAGAGACCATTCGGACGTCACCGAAATCCACTTCCTTGCTAGCGAGGTTTCTGCAATGCCAAGGAAAACGAAACTGATACTCGCAATGGCTGCGGCCATGACTGCGGTGCTCTCCACGTCGGCATGGGCATCTGCTCCGACCGTCTTCCCGAGAGGGATTCCCGGGACGTGGGCCCTCGACTGGTCGGACGAGTTTTCCGGGACGGCGGTTGACGGCAGTAAATGGAACCTGGCCGGCCATGCACCGAACGGGGCGCTCAATTGCTACGACGCCGCACAGGTCAAGCAATCAGGCGGATTACTGCACATGATTCTCGAACACCGCAGTGACACCTGCGCCGACGGCGCCACCACCCGCCCGTACGTGTCCGGCAGCGTCTCGGGCAAGAAGACCTTCACGGCCGGGGCGTTCGAAGCCAGGATCAACGTGCCCGCGGCCTCCAACGGGCTCGTGGCGAACTTCCCCGCCTGGTGGCTGGTCGCATGGCCTGCGGTCGGCGAGATAGACATCTGGGAGGGTCTGGCGGAATCCGGCAGCTGCTGGTCGGTCCACCCCCAGCCTGACGACGGCAAACCCGCGGGATGCACACCGCCGACAACCGGGTGGCACACCTTCGGCGCCGTCTGGAAGTCCGGCAAGTCCGTCGACGTCTACTACGACGGCCGGAAGGTCGGCAGCATGCCCTGGACGCTGACGACGGCTCAGTACCCGGTCCTCGACAACGCGGTCGCGGACTGGTCCCCCATACGTACGCCCACCGATCTCCAGGTGGACTACGTGAGGCACTGGAACGCCCGCTAGCGGGTGGTGCTGCAGCAGGTCTTCGCGGTGTCCGCCACGACCGTTCGGCGGACACCGCGAAGGCCCGCTCCCGGGCGTTCGCCGCGGCCGCCGGCGGAACGCCGCTTCTGACCAAGGGTCACATTCCGGCAGGCCGCCGACACGAGCACCGCTGCGCGACCGGCACGGCCGGGAACGGGCGCAGCCGGCCGCGGCGGGAGTGCCTGCGGGTGCTTCCGTGGCAGGGGCCGGGGGGCGGGCGGAGACTGGAAGTATCGACAGGGCGACCCGGGCGCGCCCCCGGTAGGCGTTCGGGGCAGGCGAGGTGGCACGCGGTCAGCGGTCGCTCCCGTTCGGAGGAGGAGCACATGTCCGGTCTTGTCCGTATGAGCCTGGACTCGCCCGAGGAGGTCCGTCCGTTCGAGGACGGCCGCGGCCGGGTCGAGCTGGTCAACCTGGAGGGCGGCGCGGTGGGCCGCGGCACCTTCGAGCCCGGCTGGCAGTGGTCGAAGCACATCAGGCCGATCGCCGGCACGGAGAGCTGCCAGGCCTCCCACATGGGGTACGTCGTCTCCGGCCGGATGAAGGTCGTGATGGACGACGGGCAGGAGGACGAGTTCGGCCCGGGCGACTTCATGATCTGCCCGCCGGGGCACGACGCCTGGGTGCTCGGCGACGAGGCCTGCGTGGTGATCGACTGGCAGGGCTTCGCCGACTACGCCAGGCCCAGCTGACGCCGGCCCTCCCCAGGGTGCCCGTGCACCCTAGGTCTCGGTCCTCGCCTCGGCGATGCTCCGTTCCAGCAGCTCGATCAGGTCTGCCGCGTCCATCTCCGCGACGGGCATGGGTTCGGGGGCGGTCACGATCTCGCCGCGGGCCGCCTTCGCGCCGACCAGCCCCTTCACCGCCTCCTCGTAGGGGTCGCGGTACTGCTCCGGCTGCCAGTCCGTCTCCGTCAGGGTGAGGAACTCCTCGGCGACGGCGAGTTCCTGCTGCGAGAGTTCGACGCCCTGCGGGAGGTGGTCGACCGTCGTGAGGGGGTCCCGGAGTTCCGCGGCGTAGTGCAGGGTGTGCACGACCAGGACGTCGGGCCGCGCCCGGACGACGGCGAGGTGGAGCCGGCCCCGCATGGTGAACCGGGCGATCGCCACCCGGCCGGACTGCCCGAGCGCCTGGTGCAGCAGTTCGTAGATGCGCCCGTGCTCCGCCGAGCGGGGCCCCATGTAGTAGCTGCGGTCGTAGTGCACGGGGTCGATCCGGTCGAGGGGGACGAATCCGGCGACCTCGATGGTCTTGGACGGCTCGGGGAGGCTCTGCTCCAGCTCGGCGGGCTCGATGGTCACGTACTGGCGGCCCGTGCCGTCGGGCAGCTGGACGCCCTTGACGATCTCCTCGTACGGCACCGGCTCCCCGGTGGCCGAGCTCACCCGCCGGTAGCGGATGCGGGCGCCGGTCGCCCGTTCCAGCTCGTGGAAGTGCTGCCGGCCCTGCTGCGTCGAGGCGTAGAGACTGACGGGCAGGCTGACGAGGCCGAACGTCAGCGTCCCGGACCAGGTGCTGCGAGTCATGGCGTGGCCTCCTCCGGCCCCCGCACCCCATCGTGCCCCAGCGGCCCGCGGAGTTCGAGCGGCCGCGGACCCGGCCCGGTCGCGGCCGGAGTCCTGCGGGGCACTGTCGGCACGGGCTGGGATGCTGCTCGCACGACGGGGACGGCGCGGACGGCGCGGGAGCTGTACCGGGTGCTGCTGCGGGACGAGGTCGCGCCGCGGTTGCGGGCGCTCGGCTGGAAGGGGTCGGGGCTGCGGTTCCGGCTGCCGGACGCGGGGGCCTGGGTGCAGTTGGGCTTCCGGTCCTCGCGCCACGGCGCCGGCGGGCCGGTGCGGTTCACCTTCCACGTCTCGGTGGTCGGTCGCGCGGCGTGGGAGGAGTACCGGGCGGCACACCCCGGGGCCCGGCCCGGCCGGGCCCGACGATCGCCTACGGCCCTGCGTTCCGGCCGGTGCGGATCGGCCACCTGACGGCCGTCGCCCGGGATTCGTGGTGGCTGGTGCGGGAGGGCGACACCCCGGCGCAGACGGCCGCCACGGCGGACGGCGTGTGCGCCGCGGTGACGGGCACCGCCGTCCCCGAGATCCACCGCCGCCCGGCGCAGCTCGCGGCGCCCGCCGCGGACGGGATCCCGGGATGACCGGGAGCGCCGCCCGTGGTGGCGCCGCTCCCGTTGAGGGCGGGTGTCAGACGGCGCTGCCGGCCTTCCAGGCGGCCCAGCTCATGTTCCAGCCGTTGAGGCCGTTGGCCGGGTTGACGGTCTTGTCGCCGGAGTTCACCACCTCGACGACGTCGCCGACCATGGAGCCCTTGAAGAAGACGGCGCCGTCGGTGCCCGGGTCGCCGGCGCCCTTGACGTCGCGCAGGGCGATGCAGCCATGGCTGAGGTTCTCGGCGCCGAAGGCCGGGCCCGGCGACCAGTAGTTGCCGTGGATGAACGTCCCGGAGCTGGTGAGCCGCTGGGCGTGCGGCACGTCGGGGATGTTGTACTCGTCACCGAGGCCGACGGTCTGGGAGTCCATCTTGGTCTGCAGGTACTGCTCGGAGATGACGAGCGTGCCGCCCCAGGTCCGGTTCTCGGGGGAGCCGCCGATGATCGGGTAGGTCGCGGTGACCTCGCCGTCGGTGGTGACGGTGAGGGTGTGGGCGGCGAGGTCGGCGACGCTGGTGCGGCTGCGGCCGACGGTGAAGCGCACGTCCTTGGACTGGGTGCCGTAGACGCCCTCGGCGCCCTCGACGTCCTTGAGCCGCAGGCCGAGCGTCACGACCGTGCCCTTGGCCCAGTACCGCTCCGGGCGGAAGTCGAGGCGGGTGCTGGAGAGCCAGTGGCCGACGATCTCGACGCCGGGTTCGGCGGTGACGGTGATGGCGTCCTGGACGGCCTTGCGGTTGGTGATCGGCCGGCTGAAGTTGATCGAGACGGGCATGCCGACGCCGACGGTGGCGCCGTTCTCGGGGGTGAAGTGCCCGACGAAGGTCCTGGCGGGTGCGGCGGTGGCGAACTCGGCGTGTGCGGCGGCTTCCAGGGCGTCCGCGTCGGTGGCGACGGCGGCGACGGCGTAGTTGGTGCCGCTGCTGAGCGGGGCGGTGGAGGACCAGGTGAGGCCGTCGGCGGCGAGGGTGCCGGCGACCGGGCGGCCCTTGGCGTCGGTGGCGCTGACGGAGGAGAGCGTGCCCCCGGTGACGGCGACCCGGATCGGCCGGGTGAAGGGCGCGGTGGCGCTGCCGTCGGCGGGGGTGATGGTTATTCGGGCGGCCGAGGTCCTGGGTGCGCCGGCGCCCTCGGTCGCACCGGCACCGCCGGACGGCCCGCCGGAGCCTGCCGCGCCGGAGGTGCCCTTGCCGCCGGAGTCGCCGTCGCAGGCGGCGACCAGCAGGGCGGGTGCGGCGAGCAGGCCGGCGAGGACACCGCGCCGGCTCCAGCTGCTGCTGCGCCCGGACTGCTGGTTCTGGGGTGCCGTCACGTGGTTCTCCCTGTTGCTCGGCCGGCGCGGTCGGGGCGCCCGGCACGGATCGTGAGCACGGCACAACGGGGCGAATACACCCGTTCGGCGCACATACTCCAGACCGTACGAGAGTACTTGTCATACCTCCATATCGGACAAAAGGCCCGGTCCGGAGGGGTCCGGACCGGGCCTGGGCAGCGCAGCAGCGCACCGGCGGGCGGTCGGCACCGGGATGCCCGGCACCGACTCGTCGAACGGGGGCTAGTCGACGGTGTACTCGTCCCAGCTCTCGTCCTCGGGGTCGAACTCGGTCTGCGCGGACTCCCAGGTGGCGGAGGTCAGCTCGATGCCCGGGACGTCGCCGAGCAGCGCCACCGGGTCGATGAAGTGGGCGAGCGAGCCGGACGGGTCCACCTCGATGGCCTCGACGGACTGGGTGCGCTCCTCGTCGTCGAGGTACTCGTCGTTCTCGACCCGGGCGAGGGCGGCGGCCTTGAGGGCCTGCTCGTCGGTGATCTCGGCGATGAGTTCGATCTTCAGTCGTACGTAACGCGGTGCGTCCTGCGCGGGCAGGTCAGTGCTGGTCATGGCGGCGAGCCTAGGTCAGCCGGCGATCGGACCCAAACCGTGCCGGGGCGGCCGGGCCGGAACAGCGGGAAGGGCCGGCCCCCAGGAGCTGGGGACCGACCCTCCCGCCTCCGCCGGGGCTCCCCCACCCGGGAGCCCGCGGAGACGCGCCTTTCGGCGCGATGGGTGCCGCGGGGGCCGCCGCACCCTGTTGATCGGTCGGAACCGAACAGGGGCGGGACGACGGCAACCCCCGCGGGCGGGACACGGAGGGCCGGGTCAGGGCCGACCGACGTGTCCGTGGTGACTGCGGTACCGGGGAGCCGCTCCCGGTCTCCGCTGCCACCATGCTCGGCGTCTTGCCGTTGACCAATACGATGCAGGACCGTTGTTAACGGGCCGATGCGCCGATGTGACGTCGGTGTACCAACTGGTGGGACGACGCCCTTTCACTCCTTCGGCCGGTGCACCCGGCCGGGCCGCTGACCGCGGGTCAGTGGCCGACCCGGCTGGCGAGGAAGGCCAGCAGGTCCTGGCGGGTGACGATGCCCTGGGGCTTGCCCTCCACCAGCACCACCACGGCGTCGGCCTTCTCCAGAACGGTCATCAGGTTGGTCACCGACTCGCCGGAGCCGACCACCGGCAGCGGCTTGGACATCACCTTGTCGAGGGTGTCGGAGAGCTTGATCTTCTGCGCGAAGAGGCCCTCCAGCAGCTCCCGCTCGACGATCGAGCCGATGACCTCGCCGGCCATGACGTCCGGGTGGCCAGCGCCGGGCGAGACGATCGGCATCTGCGAGACGCCGAAGTCGCGCAGCACCTGGACGGCCTCGGCGACGGTCTCGTTGGGGTGCATGTGGACGAACTGCGGGATGCCCTCGTGCTCGATGGCGTCCTTGCGGGCGAGCACCTCGCCGATGTGCGCCTCGTCGGTGGCGGTCGGCAGGAAGCCGTAGTCGGCCATCCAGTCGTCGTTGAAGATCTTGGAGAGGTAGCCGCGGCCGCCGTCCGGCAGCAGCACGACCACGACGTCGTCCGGGCCGAGCCGCTTGGCGACCTCCAGGGCGGCGACCACGGCCATGCCGCAGGAGCCGCCGACCAGCAGGCCCTCCTCCTTGGCGAGGCGGCGGGTCATCTGGAAGGAGTCCTTGTCCGAGACTGCCACGATCTCGTCCGCGACGGTGCGGTCGTAGGCGGTCGGCCAGAAGTCCTCGCCGACGCCCTCGACCAGGTACGGGCGGCCGGTGCCGCCGGAGTACACCGAGCCCTCCGGGTCGGCGCCGACGACCTGCACCTTGCCGCCGGAGACGTCCTTGAGGTAGCGGCCGGTGCCGGAGATGGTGCCGCCGGTGCCCACGCCCGCGACGAAGTGGGTGATCTTCCCGTCGGTCTGCTCCCACAGCTCCGGGCCGGTCGAGTGGTAGTGCGAGGCGGGGTTGTCCGGGTTGGAGTACTGGTCCGGCTTCCAGGCGTTCGGGGTCTCGCGCACCAGGCGGTCGGAGACGTTGTAGTAGGAGTCCGGGTGCTCCGGGGCGACCGCGGTCGGGCAGACGACCACCTCGGCGCCGTACGCGCGCAGCGTGTTGATCTTGTCGGTGGACACCTTGTCCGGGCAGACGAAGATGCACTTGTAGCCCTTCTGCTGGGCCACGATCGCCAGGCCGACACCGGTGTTGCCGGAGGTCGGCTCCACGATGGTGCCGCCGGGCTTGAGCGCGCCCGAGGCCTCCGCGGCCTCGACCATGCGCAGCGCGATCCGGTCCTTCACACTGCCGCCGGGGTTGAAGTACTCGACCTTCGCCAGAACGGTGGCGCTGATGCCCTCGGTGACCTTGGTGAGCTTCACCAGGGGCGTGTTGCCGACCAGCTCGATGATCGAATTGCTGTACCGCACGGGGATCCTCCCGATAGTGGCGCGTGTGACTGTGGGTGTCTAAAGGGTATGGCCACGGATGGCCGACGGCCGCCGATAGCGGCACCGCCGGAAGGGGTAGTACGGGTACAACGACTCTGGAGACCGCACAAGGGGGTGCAGGATGCCAGGGGCACAGGCGTCGAGGGCCCGGGTGGCCCGCCGGATCGCCACGGCGGCCGCGTACGGCGGTGGCGGGATCGGCCTGCTGGGTGTGGGACTGGCCGGGCTGCTGCTGACCGAGAGCCGGCTGGCCGTCCGGGCGATCGGCCTGCTGGACGGCGATCCGCCGCGCGCGGACGGGGTGTACGGCGATGCCTTCACCGACGCGGGGACGATCGCCGCCGCCTCGGACGACCCGCCGCTGGTGCTGGCCTTCCTGGGCGACTCGACGGCGGCCGGGCTGGGGGTGCACCGGGGCCGCGAGACCCCGGGGGCGCTGCTGGCCTCGGGGCTGGCGTCGGTGGCCGAGCGCCGGGTGCGGCTGGTGAACGTGGCGAAGTCGGGCGCCCGCTCGGCGGACCTGGTGGACCAGGCGGCACTGGCGCTGCCGCACCGCCCCTCGCTGGCCGTGATCATGATCGGCGCCAACGACGTGACCCGGCACAGCCCGGCGGCACAGTGCGTCCGCCAACTGGGCGACGCGGTGCGGATCCTGCGGTCCACCGGCTGCGAGGTGGTGGTCGGCACCTGCCCGGATCTCGGCACGATCAAGCCGGTGCGGCCGCCGCTGCGCTGGGTGGCCCGGCGGCTGAGCCGGCAGCTGGCCGCGGCGCAGACCATCGCGGTGGTGGAGGCGGGCGGCCGGACGGTGTCGCTGGGCTCGCTGCTGGGGCCGGAGTTCGCCGCCCGGCCGGAGATGTTCGCGGCCGACCGCTACCACCCCTCGGCCCAGGGGTACGCGACCGCGGCGATGGCGATGCTGCCCTCGCTGTGCGCGGTGCTGGACCTGTGGCCGCAGGAGGAGGACACCGCGGCCGAGCCGCCGGCCCAGGCGGTGCTGCCGGTCGAGGTGGCCGCGGCGGCCGCGGCGGGCCGTTCCGGCACCGAGGTGGCGGCGGCCGGGCCGGAGGCGGCGGCCAGGCGCTGGGCGCTGCTGCGGCACCGGCTGCGGCTGGGGCTGCCCGGCACGCCCGAGCCGGAGACAGCGTCGGCCAGCTCACACCCGGGACCGGGTGACGCCGGGACTACCAAGCGGTAATTTTCCTCCCGAGTGTCATTGGGGGCCGATACGCGCCCTCAAGTGAATACTCGCTAGCCGGTCACTCAGCGAGGAGCCCACCATGCCCGAAGCCGTCATCGTCAGCGCCGCCCGTTCGCCGATCGGCCGGGCCTTCAAGGGCTCGCTGAAGGACGTCCGCCCGGACGACCTCACGTCGCAGATCATCGCGGCCGCCCTCGCCAAGGTGCCCGAGCTCGATCCGCGCCAGATCGACGACCTGATGCTCGGCTGCGGCCTCCCCGGCGGTGAGCAGGGCCACAACCTCGGCCGGATCGTCGCGGTGCAGATGGGCATGGACTACCTGCCCGGCACCACCATCACCCGCTACTGCGCCTCCTCGCTGCAGACCACCCGCATGGCGCTGCACGCGATCAAGGCCGGCGAGGGCGACATCTTCATCTCGGCCGGCGTCGAGACCGTCTCCCGCAGCATCAACGGCACCTCGGACGGCATGCCGAACACCCCCAACCCGCTCTTCGACGACGCGCAGGCCCGCACCGCCAAGCGCGCCGCCGAGGGCGGCGGCGAGTGGCACGACCCGCGCGAGGACGGCCTGGTCCCCGACGCGTACATCGCCATGGGCCAGACCGCGGAGAACCTCGCCGCGCTCAAGGGCATCACCCGCGCCGACCAGGACGAGTTCGGCGTCCGCTCGCAGAACCTCGCCGAGAAGGCCATCGCGGCGGGCTTCTGGCAGCGCGAGATCACCCCGGTCACCACCCCGGACGGCACCGTCGTGTCCCAGGACGACGGCCCGCGCGCCGGCGTCACCCTGGACGCCGTCTCCGGCCTCAAGCCGGTCTTCCGCCCCGACGGCACCGTGACCGCCGGCAACTGCTGCCCGCTGAACGACGGCGCCGCCGCCCTGGTGATCATGTCCGACACCAAGGCCCGCGAGCTCGGCATCACCCCGCTCGCCCGGGTCGTCTCCACCGGCGTCAGCGGCCTCTCCCCCGAGATCATGGGCTACGGCCCGGTCGAGGCCACCAAGCAGGCCCTCGCCCGCGCCGGCATGACCATCGGCGACATCGACCTGGTCGAGATCAACGAGGCGTTCGCCGCCCAGGTGATCCCGTCCTACCGCGACCTCGGCATCGACATCGACCGCCTCAACGTCAACGGCGGCGCCATCGCGATCGGCCACCCCTTCGGCATGACCGGCGCCCGCATCACCACCACCCTGATCAACTCCCTGCAGTGGCACGACAAGCAGTTCGGCCTGGAGACCATGTGCGTGGGCGGTGGCCAGGGCATGGCGATGGTCATCGAGCGGCTGAGCTGAGTCGCATCGGGGCTGAGCGCGTGCGCGACACGCCGTACGGGCGCCCGGAACCACCCGTTCGGAGTGACACTCCGTAATTGAGGGCCGGATCACACTCGAAACGTGATCCGGCCCTCGATTTTTCATTTCCGGGCCGTTTCGTCGACGGAGCGGAATGGCCTGACTGCGCTGCGTAGACGGGTTGTACCTAACAATTTGAGGACAAGTGAGGAAGTTCGCGATAAATGGGACATCCACCACTGCAGTAACCGGCCCGCATGCGGCAATGTGGACGTGCAACCCCGTTCCACTCCTCGCAAGGAGTACATTCCGTGAGCGTCGTCTACATCTCCCTGCTGCTGATCCTGATCGTCGTCGCCGCCACCGTGCTGGTCCAGATCCGGGCGCTCGCGCGCCGTTTGGACGACCGGCACGCCAACTCCGCCCGGGCCGTTCTCGACGAGGCGTCGATACGACGGGCGGTCACCGAGGCACTTGCGGCGGACCGGGAGCGGGAGATCACCGAGGCCCGGGCGTTCTGGGCCGAGCAGGAGGCGCGCGCCGCGGAGGACGCCCCGCTGTTCGACGGACCGTTCCTGAGCGTCGGCGAGGAGTGGCCGCTGTTCTTCCCCCGGCCGACCGGCCCGGAGACCGCCGCCGACAATGCCGGGACGATGGACCCGGGATTCGGCGAGGCGCTGCGCCATGCACTCGAGGACATCATCAGGGACGGCGGCCCGGAGGGCGGCGTCCGCCCCGGACACCCCTCACAGGGCGGCGTCCCGCTGCCGGCCGAGGCCTCCGGTGACGCCCGCGCCCGCCGCGAGGCGGACCTGATCGCGACCGGCCTGGAGGCCGGACTGCTGGACGCCGAGGCCGAGCCCGCCCCCGCCCCGGACCCGCGCCGCCACCCCTCGCACCCGGACTTCGTGCCGAGCCAGACCCCGTCCCGGGAGTGGACCGACACCCGGCTCGCCGTCCTGGCCGACGAGAAGATCGCCCTCACCGACGTCCGCCCCGGCCCGCTGGGCACCCTGGACGTGTACGCCTTCGCCGACGGCACCACCCTCTGCGTGGCCCCCGGCGACCGCGAGGCGGCCTACCGGCTGATCGACGCCGTCCAGGCCGGCGAGGACGTCCGCCTGCTCGGCGGCTCGTGCTTCTCCGGCTCCTACTCGCTGACCTTCTCCACCGACGACGATGCGGTCTACGTGCTCGCCGACCGCGTGGTCGCGAGCATCTGAACCACCTGCTGACGTGAACACCGGCCGAGGGCCGGTCGGGCGACCCCGGGGTTGCGCGCCCGACCGGCCCTCGGCGCGTGGTGCCCCTCGGCGCGTGGCACCTCAGGCGGTGAGCCGATCGGTCTCCAGGACGGCGGCCAGGGCCTCGGCGAGCGCCTCCGGGCGGTCCTGCGCGGCGATCACCAGGTCGTGCCCGGTGACCGAGAGCTGGTCCCCCACGGCGAAGGCGCCGGCGTCCGGGACCTCGCGCGGCGGCTCGCCCTCCAGCTCCAGTGCCGTCGAGGCGAGGGTGCGGACCAGCGCCAGCGCGGCCCCGGCACGGGACGGGTGGCCGGGCACCGCGCCGAGCAGCCGGCTCTGCGACATCGAACGGAACCGGTCCGCGAGGCGGTCGACGGCTTCGACCAGGGCGGCGGCGGACGGCGGGTGCGCTTCGGACATGCAGCGAGGGTATCGGCCCGCACCCCCGCCCCGAGCACGGCCCGGCGGGGGCCGGAAACGACACAACCCCCGGCTGTCGCCGGGGGTTGTGTCGTGCGGTGCGGCTCGGTCAGTCGTCGCCGCGGAGGATCGCGATGAGGCGCAGCATCTCGAGGTAGATCCAGACCAGCGAGAGGGTGAGGCCGAAGGCGGCGCGCCAGGCCTCCTGCTGCGGGGCGCCGCAGCGGATCGCGTTCTCGATCTCGGCGAAGTCCAGCGAGAGGAAGAAGGCGCCCAGGGCGATGCCGACCAGGCCGACGACGATGCCGAGCGTGCCGGAGCGCAGGCCGAAGTCCGCGCCGAACATCGAGGCGATCATGTTGACCAGGAGCAGGCCGAGGAAGCCCATGGCGATGGCCAGGCCGATCCGGGTGTACCGGGGGGTGACCCTGATCCGGCCGCTCTTGTAGGCGATCAGCATGGCACCGAAGACCACGGCGGTGCCGAGCACGGCCTGGACGGCGATGCCGGGCAGGATCGTGTTGAAGACCTTGGTGACCGCGCCGAGGAAGAAGCCCTCCAGGCCGGCGTAGACCAGGATCAGCGGGGCGCTGACGCTCCGCTTGAAGGTGATGACGAGGCCGACCACGAAGGCGGCCAGGGCGGCACCGGCGGCGAAGGCGTAGCCCTCGTCGGGGAGCGCGAACCAGGCGAGCGCACCCGCGGCGACCAGGGTGAGCAGGGTGAGCGTCGTCCGGGCGACCACGTCGTCCATGGTCATCCGGCCGGTCTGCAGCGGGCCCGCGGACGGGGCCTGGTACATCTCGACCAGCTGGTCGTCCGTCAGCTGGGTGCCGTCGGGCCGCGCGTAGGGGTTGGCACCGTAGGGGTTGGCGGCGTACGGGTTGTTGGCGTACGGGTCGCCGGCGTGGGGCTGCCGGGCGGTGTCGAACCCCGCGTATCCGGTGTCGCGGGTGAAGGAGCCCTCCCGCGAGAAGACCGGGTTGCTGCTTCTCATCTCATTCCCTCCGGGGCGGCACGGCGCCGCCCACGGAAACAGGGTAATGGTTTGGCAAAAGAATTCGCGTACGCCGTGAGGAGGATCTCCTGCGGCGCCACAGTGGCGCTGGTGCCCGGGGCCGGACTCGAACCGGCACGGCCTCGCGGCCAAGCAGTTTTAAGCTGCCCGTGTCTGCGTTCCACCACCCGGGCGTGAACCGCGCGCCCGTGTCGGGCTCCCCTGAGCCTAGTCGCCCCGATGCCCGTTTCGCATGTTCCGGCCATCGGAAGTTGTCATGTTTCCTTGCCATCTGACGAACAGTCCGTGATTCGGCCACCCTGCGGTGAGATCCGGCCAGCGGCGGTTCTCAGGGTCGGTGTCATACCGCAGGAGGAGAGGACACGTTCCGGATACGCCTGGTGGCGGTCGCGGGAACCGTTCGCCGGAGCGACGAAGTCCATGATCACGCAGGAGACGATCGAGTAGACAGCCCGCACCCTCCCGACAGGAGCCCTCGTGACCACGACGACCGCATCCGCCGTCCGCACCGGCCAGGCGGCCGCCCGAGCCGACGGCCTGAGCAAGGTCTACGGGGCGGGCGAGACCCGTGTGGTCGCGCTGGACGACGTGAGCGTGGCCTTCGCCCAGGGCGAGTTCACCGCCATCATGGGGCCCTCCGGCTCCGGCAAGTCGACCCTGATGCACTGCATGGCGGGCCTCGACACGGTGAGCTCCGGCTCCGCGACCATCGGCGGGACGGAGCTGGTCGGCCTGAAGGACAAGCAGCTCACCCGGCTCCGCCGGGACAAGATCGGCTTCATCTTCCAGGCCTTCAACCTGCTGCCCACGCTGACCGCGCTGGAGAACATCACCCTGCCCATGGACATCGCGGGCACCCGGGTGGACAAGCAGTGGCTGGACCGCGTGGTCGACACGGTCGGCCTCTCCGGCCGGCTCTCGCACCGCCCCTCCCAGCTCTCCGGCGGGCAGCAGCAGCGTGTCGCCTGCGCCCGCGCGCTGGCCTCCAAGCCGGAGATCATCTTCGCCGACGAGCCGACCGGCAACCTCGACTCCCGCTCCGGCGCGGAGATCCTCTCCTTCCTGCGCAACTCGGTGCGCGAACTCGGCCAGACCGTCGTGATGGTGACGCACGACCCGGTCGCCGCCTCGTACGCCGACCGTGTCGTCTTCCTCGCCGACGGCCGGATCGTCGACGAGCTGATCGCCCCGACCGCCGACACCGTCCTGGACCGCATGCGCCGCTTCGATGCCAAGGGCCGCACCAGCTGACGCGCCCTCCGCCGCCCGCCCGCACCGACTCCTCCAGGACACCCACCCATGTACCGCACCGCACTGCGCAACGTGCTGGCCCACAAGGGCCGACTGTTGATGACGGCACTCGCCGTCATGCTGGGCACGGCCTTCGTGGCCGGCACCATGGTCTTCTCCGACACGCTCGGCGAGGCCATGAAGAACAGCCTCTCCAAGAGCTACTCGGACATCTCCGTCCAGGTCACCGACCCGGTCGCCGACTCGCCCTTCCGCGCCCGTGAGAAGAGCGGGAAGAACCAGGCGAAGCTCACCGACGACACCGTGGCGAAGATCGCCGCGCTGCCCGGCACCGAGCGCGCCCGCGGCAGCGTCGGCGGCTTCGTCGGCGTGGCCGACCGCAAGGGCGACCTGATCGGCCAGGGCTGGAGCTCCCGCGGCGGCAACTTCCTGCCGGACGCCTCCGGCAAGGACTCGCGCTACCCGATGGCCGAGGGCCGCGGCCCGAAGACCTCCCAGGAGATCGCCCTCGACCGCCGCACCGCCGAGAAGGGCGGCTACCACCTCGGCGACCCCGTCCGGACGGCCTCCGACGGCCCGGCCGTGGAGCGGACGCTGGTCGGCGTCTTCACCACCGACGACCCGCAGGTCGAGTCCGGCGGCACGCTGACCCTCTTCGACAACGCCACCGCCCAGCAGCTGCTGCTGGCGCCCGGCCAGTACAGCACCATCACGGTGACGGCGAAGCCGGGCACCTCGCAGTCCGCCCTGCTGCAGCAGATCACCCCGGTCCTGCCGGGTGACGGCCAGATGCAGGCCGAGACCGGCCAGGAGCTGACCGACAGCCAGACGAAGATGATCGCCGACGGCACCTCCGGCATGAAGACCGCGCTGCTCGCCTTCGCCGGCATCTCGCTCTTCGTCGGCATCTTCATCATCGCCAACACCTTCACCATGCTGGTCGCCCAGCGCACCCGCGAGTTGGCCCTGCTGCGTGCGGTCGGCGCCGGCCGCGGCCAGGTCACCCGCTCGGTGCTGATCGAGGCGCTGCTGATCGGCATCATCGCCTCGGTCGCCGGCCTGGTCACCGGCATCGGCATCGGCGCCGGCATGCGTGCCGTGCTCGACGCCCTGGACGCGGGCCTGCCGGCCGGCAGCCTGGTGGTGGCCCCGGCGACGATCGTGGTCTCCCTGGTGGTCGGCGTCGTGGTCACCACGCTCTCCGCGCTGCTGCCCGCCGTCCGCGCCTCGCGGATCGCCCCGGTCGCCGCCATGAGCAGCGGTGACCAGCCCGCCCCGCAGAAGAGCCTGGTCGTCCGCAACGTGATCGGCGGTCTGATCGCGGCCGGCGGCCTGGGCCTGGTCGCCCTCGGCGCCGCGTCCGGCGACTCCTCCGGCCGGATGCCGGTGGCCGCCGGTGCGGGCCTGGCCATGATCGGCATCTTCATCCTGCTGCCGCTGCTGTCCCGCCCGGTGATCGCCCTGGTCGGCCCGCTGCTGCGCCCGGCGGGCACCGCCGGCCGGCTGGCCCGGCAGAACGCGGTGCGCAACCCGCGCCGCACCGCCGCCACCGCGGCCGCGCTCACCATCGGCCTGGCCCTGGTCAGCTCGCTGACGGTGCTCGGCACCTCGGTCGGCGAGGCCGTCGACCGCTCGGTGACCAGCAGCATGAAGGCGGACTACAGCATCAAGACCGCCAACGGCATCTCCCCCGACCCGAAGCTGGCCGCCTCGGTCGCCAAGGTGCCGGGTGTGGCCGCGGTGAGCCCGATGACCGACGTGTACTGGACGCTGGACGGCCGGGACCGCGCGATCAGCGGTGTGGACGCCGACGCGATCGACCGGCTGGTCTCGCTGACGCTCGACAGCGGCTCGACCGGCGCTCTGAAGCAGGGCGGCATCCTGGTCGAGGCGGACACCGCGAAGAACCACAACCTGTCGGTCGGCTCCACCCTGTCGGTGGAGTATCCGGACGGCAGCAAGGGTCAGGTCACGGTCGGCGGCGTCTTCCGGAAGAGCGAGCTGCTCTCGCCGGTCGTGATCGCCAACACCGAGGTGTTCAAGCACGTCGAGGACCCGTACGTCACCCAGATCCTGGTGAAGGCCTCCGACGGTCCGAGCGACGGCCTGCGCAAGGCGATCAAGGACGCCACCGGCAGCAACCCGGTGATCGAGGTCCGGACCAAGCAGGACATCCGGGACGAGTTCAACAAGATCATCACCTTCATGCTGAACCTGATGTACGGCCTGCTGGCGATGTCGGTGCTGGTCGCCGTGCTCGGCGTGATCAACACGCTGGCGATGTCCGTCTTCGAACGGAAGCGGGAGATCGGCATGCTCCGCGCGATCGGCCTCGACCGGCGCGGCATCAAGCGGATGGTCCGGCTGGAGTCCGTGGTGATCTCGATGTTCGGCGCGGTGATCGGCGTCCTGCTCGGCTGCTTCCTGGCCTGGGCGGTCAACGGCACCCTGGAGTCCAGCATGCCGGGCCTGGGCACCGTCCTCCCGTACGGCAAGCTGCTGGTCTTCCTGGCGCTGGCCGGGCTGGTGGGCATGGTGGCCGCGATCTGGCCGGCCCGCCGCGCCTCCCGGCTGGACATCCTCTCCGCCATCAAGACGGACTGACCCTCCGGCTCCGCACAGGGCCCCGGCACCGACAAGGTGCCGGGGCCCTGGGCCGTCCCGCAGCGGGCCCGGTGCGGCCCCGGGACGCGGCCCCGGGCACCCCCGACGCACCGTCAGCCGGGTGCGCCCCTGCGGGCGCCCGGCGCCCCGGACGGCACGCCCCGGGCACGCCGAAGGCCCCCGCCCGGTTACGGCGGGGGCCTTCGGTCACTTCTGTACTCCGCCCGGCTCGCACGGCCGGCTGAGCACCACGGAGGTCGTGGTCCGGCGGCGTTGCCGGGCGGAGGGCCTCCGACTCATCCCCGACCTGCACGGCCGGGGCCACAGTCGCTTACTTGCTGGTGGCGAGCTCCTTCTCGGCGACAGCCGGCTTCGCCTGGGCCGGAACGGCCTTGGCGGGGCCGGCGGCCTCCTGGAACGCCTCGAACGGCTTCTCCATCTCGGCGAGGCCGACGGTCTCGCGCTTGAGGAACATCGCCAGCGTCCAGTCGGTGAACACGCGGATCTTGCGGTTCATGGTGGGCACCCGGCTGCCGTGGTACAGGCGGTGGAACCACCAGGCCGGACGGCCCTTCAGCTTGTACTTGCCGAAGAGGATCGCCACGCCCTTGTGCAGGCCGAGGCCGGCGACCGCACCGAGGTTCTTGTGCTTGTACTCCTTCTGCGGGAAGCCCCGCATGCCGGAGACCACGTTGTCGGCGAGGACGAGCGCCTGACGCACCGCGTGCTGGGCGTTCGGCGGGCACCAGGCGCCCTCGCCGACGGCGAGGTCCGGCACCTGGGCGTTGTCGCCGGCGGACCAGACGTAGTCGAAGCCCTGCACCTGGAGGGTGGGAGCGGTGTCGACGTGGCCGCGCGGGCCGAGCGGGAGGCCGAAGTTGGCCAGCACCGGGTTCGGCTTGACGCCAGCCGTCCAGACGATGGTGGAGGCGTCGGCCTCGACACCGTTCTTCAGGACGACGTGCTGGTCGACGCAGGAGTCCATCGAGGTCTCGATGTAGATCTCGATGTTGCGCTCTTCGAGCTTCTCCTTGGTCCACAGACCGAGGTCCGGGCCCATCTCCGGGAGGATGCGGTTGGCCGCCTCGACCAGGATGAAGCGCATGTCGTCGCGGCTGACGGTCTTGTAGATCTTGGCCGCGTCGCGGGCCATGTCCTCGATCTCGGCGATCGTCTCGACACCGGCGAAGCCGCCGCCGACGACCACGAAGGTCAGCGCCTTGCGGCGGACGTCCGCGTCGGTGGTGGACTCGGCCTTGTCGAGCTGCGCCATGACGTGGTTGCGGAGGCTGATCGCCTCCTCGACCGTCTTCATGCCGATGCCGTGCTCGGCGAGACCCGGGATCGGGAAGGTGCGCGAGACCGAGCCGGTGGCGACGACCAGGTAGTCGAAGGGCAGCTCGTACGAGTCGCCGGCCGCGGGCTGGATGGTGGCGACCTTGCGGGCGTGGTCCACACCGGTGACCGCACCGGTGAGCACCTCCGCCTTCTTGAGGGCGCTGCGCAGCGGCGCGACGAGGTTGCGGGGCGCGACGTTGCCGCCGGCCGCCTCGGGAAGGAAGGGCAGGTACGTCATGTACGACCGCGGGTCGACGACCGTGACGGTCGCTTCGCCGTAACGCATCTTCTTGAGGATGCGCATCGCGGCATACAGGCCGACGTAACCACCGCCGACAATGAGGATGCGAGGACGCTCCGTGGTGCTCATATCCGAAAGTATCCACCCCCATCTGACGGGCACTTCGTGAGGCCCGTCACAAGCCTCTGGACACCCTCTGCTACACTGCGCGGCCGCATTTCGGGGGTGTAGCGGCCCGCTCACCGCGCGGGGCGGTGCCGGGTGAGCCCGGGGGCGGTCACGGCCGCGCTGAGCAGCAACGATCCCGGTCACGCCGGAGTTCCCGAGCGGAATTTCGAATCCATCGCCGACGGGCGAGCTCAGCCTGCGATCCGCTGGCCGAACACGGAGGGCGACCTTCGGTCCCACATATCGGACGGACCGGACACCGGAGTGCGCCGAAAGGCCGGTCGGCCATGTGAAGAAATTCACGAAGGTTCTCGCGACACGCGGTACAGGCGGCGGCCCCGGGCGCCGCGGGGGCGCTCCGGGGCCGCTCGGGTAAGGCCCTCAGCAGGTCAGGGGGCGATACTCCAGGCGATGCCGTCGAGGATGTCGTGCTCGCTGACGACCACCTCGGAGGCACCGGTGCGCTCCATGATCTCCAGCAGGACGAGCGCGCCGGCGCCGATCACGTCGGCCCGGCCGGGGTGCATCACCGGGATGGCCATCCGCTCGGCGTGGGTGGAGTGCAGCAGCTTCAGTGCGGTCTCACGGACCTGCTCCACGGAGAGCCTGGCGTGGTGGATCTTCTCGGAGTCGTACGCGGGCAGGCCGAGCACGATGCCGGCCACCGTGGTGACGGTGCCGGCGAGGCCCACCAGGGTGGCCGCCTCGGTGAGCGGGACGGCCTCGGCGGCGGTGTCGAGCGCGGCGCCGATGTCGGCCCGGGCGCGGGCGATCTGCTCCTCGGAGGGCAGTTCGGTGCCGGCGAAGTGGCGCTCGGTCAGCCGCACGCAGCCGATGTCCACCGAGCGGGCGGCCTGCACGTCCTCGCCGCCGAGCACGAACTCGGTGGAGCCGCCGCCGAGGTCGAAGACCAGGTAGGGCGGCTTGAACGGGCCGCCGGTGAGCTCCTTGGTGGCGCCGGTGAAGGAGAGGTGGGCCTCCTCCTCGCCGCTGACCACCTGCGGGGTGACGCCGAGAACGGCGTGCACGCCCCCGGTGAACTCGGCGGCGTTCTCGGCGTCCCGGGAGGCGCTGGTGGCGACGAAGCGGATCCGCTCCGGCCCCACGCCGTGCGCGGTGATGATCTCCGCGTACTCGCGGCAGGCCGCGAAGGTGCGCTCCAGGGCGTCGGGGTGGAGGCGGCCGGTGGAGTCCACGCCCTGGCCGAGCCGGTTGATGACCATCCGGCGGTCGAGGTCGGCGATCGCGCCGGTGGCCGGGTCGAGGTCGGCGATCAGCAGCCGGATGGAGTTGGTGCCGCAGTCGATCGCGGCGACCCGGGTCGCGGTCACTGGCCCTCCTCCTCGGCGCGGGCGCGCTTGGCCGCGCGCTCGGCGGTCTTCTGCTCCTTGGCCGCGATGACGGCGGCGTGGTCCTGGTCCTTGGCGCGGTTGCGGAGGACGCGCTCGCCGGCGGCCTCCACCTCCTCCGCGGAGACGCAGGGGCCCTTGGCCCACCAGTCCTCCAGCATGCCGAGCGCCTCGTCGCCGAGCGGGTTGACGCCCGGTCCGGCGGCCAGCGAGTGGCCGACCAGGACGTGCAGGCACTTCACCCGGTCCGGCATGCCGCCGGCGCTCGGGAAGCCCTCCAGCACCTCGATGGCGTCACGGCGGGCGATGTAGTCCTCGTGGGCCGCGCGGTAGGCGGCGGCGAGCTCCGGGTCCTCGGCGAGCCGGGCGCTCTGATCCTTCATCACACCGTCGGCCTCCAGGGTGCCGATCAGCGAGGCGGCCTTGGGGCAGGTCAGGTAGTAGAGCGTGGGGAACGGCGTGCCGTCGGGCAGCCGGGGGGCCGTCTCGACCACGTCGGGGTTGCCGCAGGGGCAGCGGTGGGCCACGCCGCGCAGCCCGCGCGGGACCCGGCCGAGCTGGGCGGCGATGGCGGCGACGTCGGCGTCCGGCACGGCGGGGCCGGAGGGGGTGCCGGGGTGCTGTTCAGAAGTCATGGGGTGCTGTCTTCGTGAGGGGCGGTGGTCGAGTCGGCCAGGTCGACCGAGTCGAGGACGGTGGTGTACCAGGGCTTGGCGGCCCTGACCGGGCCGGTGGGCAGGGCGTCGGCGGAGGCCGGCCCGGCGGTGGCCGACGGGTCGACCGAGACGAACGGGGTCTCACCGGGCATCGCGAAGTGCAGCCGCTCGCGGGCCTGCGCCTTCACGTACTCCGGGTCCTGCCAGCGGGCCTTCGCCCGGCGGAGTTCGTCGACCTGCTGCCGGGCGTGCTCCGCCCTCGCCCGCTGGTCGGCGATCTCCGAGCGCTGCGTCAGGAACTGCCGTGCGGGGTAGGCGAGTATCGCCACCAGCGAGCACAGGACGAGCACGAGCACGGTCGCGCGGCTGGTGAAGCGCGGTCGCCCCGCCAGTCCCGGGATCTTCCACATCGCTCGTACCCCTCCTGCTCACGCCGGTGCCCCGGCCCCCACCCTACGGGGTGGTTGCCGGGGCACCGGTCCAGCGGCCGTGTGTCAGCCGCGGGGTGTCAGCCTTCGAACTTGAACCGCGGGAACGCGCCGCGGCCCGCGTACTCGGCGGCGTCGTCGAGGATCTCCTCGATGCGCAGCAGCTGGTTGTACTTGGCGACGCGCTCGGAGCGGGCCGGGGCGCCGGTCTTGATCTGGCCGCAGTTGGTGGCGACGGCGAGGTCGGCGATGGTGACGTCCTCGGTCTCGCCCGAACGGTGCGACATCATGCAGCGGTAGCCGTTGCGCTGGGCCAGCTCGACGGCGTCCAGGGTCTCGGTGAGCGAGCCGATCTGGTTGACCTTCACCAGCAGCGCGTTGGCGGTGCCGGTCTCGATGCCGCGGCGCAGGCGCTCCGGGTTGGTGACGAACAGGTCGTCGCCGACCAGCTGGACCTTGTCGCCCAGCTTGTCGGTCATGGCCTTCCAGCCGTCCCAGTCCGACTCGTCCAGCGGGTCCTCGATGGAGACCAGCGGGTACGCGGCGACCAGCTCGGCGTAGTAGTCGATGAGCTCGGCGGAGGAGATCGCCTTGCCCTCGAAGGTGTAGGCACCGTCGTTGTGGAACTCGGAGGACGCGACGTCCAGGGCGAGCGCGACGTCCTTGCCCGGGGTGTAGCCGGCCTTCTTGATGGCCTCGACGATCAGGTCGAGGGCCTCGCGGTTGGAGTCCAGGTTCGGCGCGAAGCCGCCCTCGTCGCCGAGGCCGGTGGACAGGCCGCGCTCCTTCAGCACGCCCTTGAGGGTGTGGTAGACCTCGACGCCCCAGCGGACGGCCTCGGAGAAGGACTCCGCGCCGATCGGGGCGATCATGAACTCCTGGATGTCGACGTTGGAGTCCGCGTGCGAGCCGCCGTTGAGGATGTTCATCATCGGCACCGGCAGGACGTGCGCGTTGGGGCCGCCCAGGTAGCGGAACAGCGGCAGGTCGCTGGCCTCGGAGGCGGCGTGCGCCACGGCGAGGGAGACGCCGAGGATGGCGTTGGCGCCGAGCGAGGACTTGTCGGGGGTGGCGTCCAGGTCGAGCATGGCCTGGTCGATCAGGCGCTGCTCGGTGGCGTCGTAGCCGACCAGCTCCGGGCCGATCTGCTCGATGACGGCGAGGACGGCCTTCTCCACGCCCTTGCCGAAGTAGCGGTTCTTGTCGCCGTCGCGAAGCTCCAGGGCCTCGAAGGCACCGGTGGAGGCACCGGACGGGACAGCGGCACGACCGGTGCTGCCGTCGTCGAGGCCGACCTCGACCTCGACCGTGGGGTTACCGCGGGAGTCGAGGATTTCGCGGGCTACGACGACATCGATGGACGGCACGAGGCATCTCCTAGCGGAAGCGGATGAGGGTCGTTACGACCAGAGCCTAACCGCACGGGCCCGCAGGGCCACGCCGCGCATGGCCCTGTCTCACCGTGTGACCTGGCTACTCGCCGGTAGTTCACCTGAAGGACCACAAAACCGGCCGTCCGCCCCCGGGTGCCGCCCCGCGGGCGGACGGGCCGTTCGTACAGTGTCGGTCCGTCAGTCCAACTGCAGCTGCTGGCCGGGCAGGATCAGGTCGGGGTCGGCGCCGACGACCTCCCTGTTGTTCGCGTACAGCTGCTCCCAGCCGCCGGCCGTGCCGCGGTCGGCGGCGATGCCGGAGAGCGTGTCGCCGGGCTGCACGGTGTACGTCGCGCGGCCGACCTCGGGCACGGGGACGGCCTGCATCGTCCGCCCGGAGTCCTCCGCCGCGGCGTCCCCGTCGTCGTCGCCGCCGGCCGGCTCGGCCGGGGTCGGCGGCAGGTGCCGCTCGTAGATCTCGCGGTGCGCCGTCCAGTACCAGCGGTCGTCCTTCTGGTACCAGTACACGCCGCCGGACGCGTCCCACCCGCCGTGGCCGGGGAACCGCGGCGAGCCCGAGCGCTGCCCGCTGCCGGACTGGGCGGTGCCGGCCGCCCCGGTACTCGAGGCGGAGGCGCGGGTCAGGCCGGCGCGTTTGGAACAGACCGGCCACGCATTGGGCCCCTGGGAGGCCAGCACCTTCTCGGCGACGGCGATCTGCTGGCTCTTGCTCGCCTGGTGGGCGAGCGGCGCGTACCGGGCGCCGCCGAACCCCTTCCAGGTGCGTGCGCTGAACTGCAGCCCGCCGTAGTAGCCGTTGCCGGTGTTGATCTTCCAGTTCCCGCCGCTCTCGCACTGGGCGACCTTGTCCCAGATCGAGACGGGGGCGGCATGCGCGCCCGCCGCGGTGAGCAGCGGCATGGCGAGGCCGACACCGGCGACACCCGCGACGGCGACCGCCTTCTCGGCGGAGGTCCTGCGGCGGTGGCGGCCAGGTCCGGTGAAGAGCATGGGTTGTCCCTCTCCGAACGCCTGCGAGGTGAGCTGTCGGGTTCGGACCGGGAGGCTTGGCCCGGCCGCGGCCGCAGGAGGGGTCCTGCTGACGCGGCTTCACCCCTAGCCGTGGGGACGGCGACGAACGTGGTTCCCCCGCCCCTGTCCTTCGTCTTCGGTCGTCAGGCCCGGGATGCGGCGGACAGGATTCGGCGTTTCCGCAGCCGGGGTCCGCTGCTGCGGACTGATTCGGAGAGTAGGCAGAGCCGACGACCGATCACAAGCTCATATCGCTCATATCACGCAAGAATTACGGCGAACTGATTATCGCCCACGAACGATACTGATTTGTCCTGATTGATGAGTGTTCAGTCCCGGCCTTGCGGCGGCGACACGACACACCGTCAGGCGATGTCGTCCCGCCCGGGCGGCGGTGGAACGTCCGCCTGCGGGGTGAAGGCGACCGGCAGCTCGCGCAGCCCCCGCATGATGAGGCCGCCGCGCCAGCGCAGGTCGGCCGGGTCGGCGTCCAGCGCGAGGTCGGGCAGCCTGGTCAGCAGCGTCGCCAGCGTCGCCCGGCCCTCCAGCCGGGCCAGCGGCGCACCGATGCAGTAGTGGATGCCGTGGCCGAAGCCCAGGTGCGGGTTGTCGGTGCGGGCGAGGTCCAGGGTGTTCTCGTCGGCGAACCTGGCCGGATCGCGGTCGGCCGCCGCCAGCACGACCAGCACCGGGTCGCCGACCGGGATCTCCACCCCGCCGATCACCAGCGGCCGGGTCGCGAACCGCCAGGTGGCCAGCTCCACCGGCCCGTCGTAGCGGAGCAGCTCCTCGATC
This sequence comes from Kitasatospora sp. NPDC051914, assembly GCF_040680995.1. Lineage (NCBI taxonomy): Bacteria > Bacillati > Actinomycetota > Actinomycetes > Kitasatosporales > Streptomycetaceae > Kitasatospora > Kitasatospora sp. NPDC051914. The sequence continues at coordinate 32,477 of NZ_JBFAXX010000049.1, read as the reverse complement.
CCGGTCTCCAGCAGGCCGCTCTCGCCGCGGGCCAGCGACTCCTGGAGCAGCGCCCGCTGGCCGGGGTTGCGCAGCAGCGCGTACAGGCCGTTGCCGATCAGGTTGACGGTGGTCTCGAAGCCGGCGAAGAGCAGGATGAAGGCCATCGCCGCGGCCTCGTTCTCGGTCAGGTGCTCGCCGTGGTCGCTGGCCCTGATCAGCCCGGAGATCAGGTCGTCGCCGAGGTCGGCCCGCTTGCGGTGGATCAGCTCCGCCAGGTAGCCGCGCATCCGCTTCACGGCCCGGCCGACGCCGCCGCGCTGCCCGCCGTGGTGTCGGATCATCATTCCGGCCCAGTCCCGGAAGTCGTCCTGGTCTTCGGGCGGCACGCCCAGCAGGTCGCAGATCGCGTAGATCGGCAGCGGGAAGGCGAACTCGTGGATCAGGTCGGCGGTGCCGCGCCCGGCGAAGGAGTCGATCAGCCGATCGGTGAGCTGCTGCACCCGCGGCTCGAACTCCGCGACCCGCCGCGGGGTGAACGCCTTGGACACCAGCCGGCGCAGCCGGGTGTGGTCCGGCGGGTCGATGTTCAGCAGGTGCGTCATCAGGTCGGCCTGCCGCTCGCCCGGGATGCCGACCCGGCCGGAGCGGTGCGCCTGCTCGCTGTGGTGCACCGGGTTCTTCGACAGCCTGCTGTCCGCGAGGGCCTGCCGGGCGTCCGCGTACCGGGTCACCAGCCAGGCCTCCACTCCGCTGGGCAGCGTGGTGCGGTGCACCGGCGCGTGCTCGCGCAACCAGGCGTAGGCGGGGTACGGGTCGGCGGCGAACTCCCAGGTGAAGAGTTCGGGCTGGTCGGTTCGGGACGTCTCCGGCATGCCCCGACGGTATCCGCCGGACGGCGGCCCGCCCGACGCCGGGCACCGGCCGCCGTGCACCCGTGGGACACGCCCCGGACCGTCCGCCCGGACGGGCGTGAGTCTGGTCACCTGGAGGGTAATCCCTGTTGCGGAGGGTCGCGGGGTGCCTACGATCCTCCGATAACCGATGACGGGCGGCCGTGCGGTGCCGTCCACGGGGAAGCGTGCTCAGAGAGGAGCAGGCCGTGCGAGTAGCCGGGGCAGTGGTGGTCATCGCCGTACTCAGCGGGGGCGAGGGGGCGGACCTCGCCCGCCGCTTCGCCGCCGCGGGGGCCGCGGGCATGCTCGTCGCCGACCTGCGCCCCGGCGTGGCGGAGGACCTGGCCACCGAGCTCGACCGCCCGGGCTGCCCGGTGGTCGGCGTCAGCGGCGACGCCCACCAGCCGAGCGACATCGCCGCCCTGGTGGAGACCGCCACCAAGCACCTCGGCCCGATCGACCTCTTCGCGGTCGCCGGCCCGTACGGCGAGCGGATCGTCTCCTTCGCCGACCTGCCCGACGGCCTCGCCCCGCTCGCCGAGCTGCTCGCCCTGGTCGGCGAGGCGATCAGCGAGGTCGTGCCCCCGCAGCGTCAGTCCGACAGCCCCTCGGCCGTCCGCACCGCCGTCCGGTAGCGGCGCGCGGCACCGCGCAGCGCCGCATCGACGTCCACCCCGGCGTCGTACGCCCGCTGCGCCACGGCCAGCAGCAGCTCGCCGGCGCTCTCCGCGGTCAGCTCGCCGGGCAGCTCGTACGGCGCGTCCGGTACCGCCGTGAAGCCGGCCCGGCGCACCCTCGACACCAGCTTGGCCGCGTACGCCAGTGCGGGCAGGCCCGACGGCACGCCGTCGAGCACCGACTCGCGCTGCTTCTCCGCGGCCTTCAGCTGTTCCCAGTTGGCCTCGACCTGGTCGGAGCCGGTCGCCTCGACGTCGCCGAAGACGTGCGGGTGCCGGTACATCAGCTTCTCCACGATGTCGCCGGCCACGTCGTCCACGGAGAACGGGTCCTCGGGGTGCTCCTCGGCGATCCGGGAGTGGAAGAAGACCTGCAGCAGCACGTCCCCGAGCTCCTCGCGCAGCGTCTCGCGGTCGCCCTCCTCGATCGCCTCGACGAGCTCGTACGCCTCCTCGACCAGGTACTTCACCAGCGACTCGTGGGTCTGCTCGGCGTCCCACGGGCAGCCGCCGGGCGAGCGGAGCCGGTCCATCACCGAGGCCAGGTCGAGCAGCCGCGCCCCCGGCAGGTCGTACGAGCCCGGCAGCAGCTCGATCTCCGGCACCGAGCCGGCCTCCTCGACCGCCAGCCGGGCGAGCGCGTCGGTCAGGCCCGGGTCGCCGTCCGGGCTGCCCAGCCAGAGCACGGGCGCGGCCCCGGCCAGCAGGCGGGCCAGTGCCGGCGCGGACGTCCGCTCGACGATCTCCACCTCCACCCCGGCCTGCCGGACGGCGGGCAGCTGCGGGTGCGTCGGGTCGGCGGCCAGCACCCGGCCGGCCGAGCGCAGGGCCTCCCAGGCCGGCCAGGACAGCAGGCCGGGGGCGACCCGGTGGGTGGTGGTCAGCAGGATCAGCTTCGGAGTCTCCACACCCCCGAACCTACCGTTCCCGGCCCGCTGCCCGGCCGCCCTCGGGGTGCCGGCCGCGGGCCGGCGGCGGTACGGGCGGTCAGCCGGCGGCGGGGCGCCTGGGCAGCCAGTCGGCGGCGGCGTCGACCAGGGCGATCTGCTCCGGGTCCCAGCGGCCGTAGCGCGGGTTGACCTCGACGCCGAGGGCGGTGCCGGCCTCGGCGAGGGCCTTGCGGACGACCGCGTCGCCCTGCTCGGTGCGCGGGTCCTGGCCGGCCGCCGCGGCGATCTTGCGGATGCCGATCTGCTGCCGGTAGAAGACCGGGACGTCGGCCGCGGCCACGCCCTGGCGGAGCAGCAGCTGCCGCTCCAGCGCGGCGTCCCCGCCGAGCATCTTCGCGTCGGCCTGCCGGGCCTCGGCGATCTCCCCCTCGGAGACGGACAGGCCGCGGTCGGCGAGGGCGCGGGCGATCACCCGGTCCAGGACGAGTTCGGCGACCGTCCGGCGGACCAGGCCGGCCTGCTCCGGCCGGGCGTTCTCGGGTGTGGCGGCCGCCGTGGCGTCCCGCAGCGCGGTCACCTTGGCCTGCACCTCGGCGATCGGGATCCGTTCGCCGCCCACCACCGCCGCCGCGCCCTGGTGCACCGGGGCGCCGCCGCACGCGGACAGCACGGCGGCCGCGAGCAGGACGCCGGCGGCCGTGCGGGCCGGGCGGAGGGCGGAGCGGATGCGGATCACGTGGGGCCTCCCGGGGCGGTGGGTGCGGCGTATGGCGTCCGATGGTTCTCCTGACTGGAGTGAACAATAGGGAGCCGTCCGCGCCTTGCCCAGACCCCGTACGCGGGCCCGTGTGCGCCGTGCCTCAGCCGCCGGTGGCGTACGGGTTGCCGGGCACCGGTGTCGGCGGCGGGCCGGCCGGGCCGAACAGCCGCGGGTCGGGCCGGGCCGTCCCGGACGGCGGTGTGCCGGCCGCGGGCGCCGGCGGGGTGGCACCGGGCAGCGGGGTCGCGGTGCGCAGGGCGCCGATCCGGTCGAGCAGTGCGCGCAGCCGCCGGACGTCGGCGTGGTGCGGGCCGCGGCGGCGCTCGGTGTCCAGCAGGAGTTCGAGCAGGGTGTGCCAGGCCGCGTCGTGGTCGCCGGCGGAGGTCAGCAGCCGCCCGGTGCGCTCGCGGACCTCCAGGGCCTGGTCCGAGTCGGGCGGCAGCGCGGCGGTCAGCGCCCGGTACTCGGCCAGGGCCTCCGCGGAGCGGCCGAGCCGCTCCAGACAGCCCGCCGCCCGGTAGCGGTGGTCGAGCGCCGCCGGGTCGTACGGGCCGCGCTCGGCGGCGGTGGCGGAGGCCAGCAGCCGGTACTCGGCGAGCGCGTCCTGGGCTCGGCCCTCCTCCAGCAGCGTCCGGGCGTAGATCGTCCGGACGGTGTGCAGCAGCGGGGCGCCCTCGCCGAGTTCGGCGGCGGCCCTGGGCAGCAGCCGGGCGGCCAGGCCGATCACCTCGGTGTGGCGGCGGGCGGCCACCAGGTCGGAGAGCCGGGCGCAGGCGGCGGTCAGGTCCTCGGCCGGCCCGGGTGCGCGGGCCGGCTCCGGGGTGCGGTTCGGCTCCGGGGTGTGCGGCGGCCCGGCGACGGCCGGGACGGCGGCCATCAGCACGGGAGCGTGGTCCGCCGCGGCGGGGTCGCCCGCCGGTGCCGGGGCGGGCAGCCGCACCCGCAGCGGGGCCGGCGCCGCCGTGCGGGCGGGCTGCGGCTGGTGCGGGTGGCGGTACGGGCGGGCGGGGTCGGGCAGCGCGCCGTACGGGGGCTGCGGCCCGGCGGCCGGAGCGGGCAGCAGCGGAAGCAGCGCGGCGTACACCTGCTGGGCGTCGGCGGGGCGGTCGGCGGGCTGCTTGGCGAGCAGGTCGAGGACGAGCCGCTCCAGCGCCGCCGGGACCTCCGGACGCAGCTCGCGCAGTGGCGGCGGCGGCTCGTCGACGTGCCGGCGCAGCACACCGAGGGCGGTCGGGGCGGTGAACGGCGCGTCGCCGGTGAGCATCTCGTGCAGCAGGCAGCCGAGCGCGTAGAGGTCGCTGCGCGGGTCGACGCCGGCGGCGAGGGCCTGTTCGGGCGCCATGTAGGCGGGGCTGCCGATCGGGGTGCCGGTCAGGGTGAGCCGGGTGGCATCGGGGTCGAGGGCGGTGGCGATGCCGAGGTCGAGCAGCACGGTCCGGCCGTCCGGACGGACCATCACGTTGCTGGGTTTCAGATCGCGGTGGACGACCGGGACGGCGTGCACGGCGGCGAGCGCGGAGCAGATCTGGGCCGCGGCGGCCGCCGCCCGGTCGACGGTGAGCGGGCCGTCCTCGGCCAGCAGGTCGGCGAGGCTGACGCCGGGCACCCGCTGCATGACGAGGTAGAGCTCGGCGCCGTCGGCGCCCGCATCGAAGACCGTGACCAGGCCGGGGTGGTCGAGCGCTGCGCTGATCCGGCTCTCGCGCAGGAAGCGGCGGCGCAGTTCGTCGGCGCGGCTGCGGGTGGTGTCCTCGGGGCCGAGCAGGTCGGTGCGGAGCAGCTTGACGGCGACCCGGCGGTCGAGGCGCTGGTCGTGCCCGGCCCAGACCTGGCCCATGCCGCCGTGCCCGATCTTCTCGGTCAGCCGGTAGCGGCCGTCGACCACCCTGGCGGCGGTCACGGGCGGCCGTCCCCGGCCTGACGGCGCAGCAGCTCACCGAGCTGCTGGAGGTCGTCGGCGCCGGGCGCGGACTGCACGGTGGGGGCGCCGGGGGCCGGCGCCGGGGGCCGGGCCGGGGCGGGCGTGTGGGCGGGCGGATGCGGCTGCGCCGGGTATCCGGCGGGCACCGGGCCGGGGTGGACCTGGCCGGGGTGGACCGGCCCGGAGGGCATCGGGACGGCGGGCACGGGCGCGGGGGGCGTGGGGGCCGCGGGCGGGTACTGCGTCGGCAGGATCAGTCCCTGCGGGGGCCAGTAGGCCTGGACGGGCTCCGCGGGGGTGCCCCAGATCGACCGGCTGTCCATGATCAGGAAGTGCGCGGGCGCCCCCAGCCAGAGCAGGATCGCGGTCAGCCCGGTGACGTCGGCGTACCAGGTGCCGGTGGTGTCCTCCGGCGAGAGGCCGAGCACGACGTACATGGTCAGCTGGACGAGGCCGAACACCACCGCGCCGAGCACGTCCACCGCCCGGCGGCGGCGGGCGGCGAGCAGCACCGAGGGCAGCATGCCGAGCAGACCGAAGGTCAGGAGCGGCACCAGGCAGACGAGAATCCTGTGCAGCAGGCTGAACGGGCCTCCGGCGGTGCGGCCGGACTGCGCGTACAGGGGGCCGGACATGCGCGCTCCTGTGCGTGATCGAGGGTGTGTCGCACACCGTACCGCCACACCGCCCGGCGGAGCAGAGCCTTTCCGCCCGGACGCCGCCCGGGCGCCGCCGGGACGGTTCGCCGGGGCACGGCCGGGGCCGCCCCGGGCGTCCGGGCCCGCCCTAACGCTCCGTCACCGCGCCCGTCGCCAGGCCGTCGGTGAGGCCCTGGGCGAGGGCGCGGCCGAGGGCGGCGGCCTGGTCCAGGGCGGCCTCGAAGTCGGCGATCCGCCGGAAGGCCGCGCCGAGTTCGCGCTGGCGGCCGGGCGGGACGCGGGGCAGCTCCACCCGGCGGACGTCCAGCCGGGTGGTGGTGGAGGCGTAGCTGCTGGCGCGGCGGGCGCTGCCGGTGGCGCGCAGCACGCCGGCCAGGAAGTCGGGGTCGAGCTGGGCCGGGTCGGGGCGCAGCAGGTGCAGGCGGGGGCCGAGGGCGACGCCGTCAAGCGGGCCGCCGGCCCGGACGACGCGGGCGGTGCCGCCGCCGAGGGCGGGGGCGAGGACGTCGCCGGGGCGGGTGGTGAGGGGGGTGTCGCCGGCCGCCGCGGCGGCGCTCGGGGCGGTGCCGGCCAGCAGGTCCTGGTCGGTGAGGACGGGGATGCCGGACGGGCCGTCACCGGCCGGCCGCAGGGCGGGCCCCTGGCCGCTGGAGTGCACCTCCAGGGCGCCGGCGCGGGCGAGTTCGCCGACCGTCACCGTCGGCGGGTCGGCCGGCGCGGGGGCGTCGGCGACGGCGGGCAGGGCGGCGGCCGGGTCGGCCGGGCCGGCGAGCAGCTCGGCGAGCCGGGCCTGCAGGTGCAGCAGGGCGGCGGCACCGCCGTCCGGGGCGGCGGCGGGCAGGTGGCGGGCCGGGGAGAGGTCGGTCTCGTCGTCGAGCAGGTCGAGGGCGGGCACGGCGCGGTGCACGCCGGGACGGTCGGCGGGCAGCGGGCCGCCGTCCCGGGCGGCGGTGTCGAAGGCCCGCCAGGTGTCGAGGACGGTGCGGCGCAGGGCCGGCCAGTCGACCCGGTCGCGGCCGCCCTCGGCGGCGGGGTGGGCCGCGGCGGCGTCCAGCAGCAGCACCCGGCGGAAGTCGTCGCCGGGCCGGGGCCGGCGCAGCAGCCACAGGTGCAGCGGGACGCCGTACGGCGGGGCGGCGCCCGCGGGCAGTGCCACGACGGCGCGCAGCGTGCCGGAGCGGACGAGTTCGGCCCGGATGCGGCGGCCGGCGCGGCGTGCGGCGACGGTGGGCGGCAGCAGCAGGGCGGCGAGGCCGCCGGGGCGGGTGTGCGCCAGGCAGTGCAGCACCCAGGCGAGTTCGGACTCGCCGCGCGCGGGGACGAGGCCGCTCGGCCACCGCGAGTCGTACTGCAGCTCGTCGTGGCCCCAGTCGCGCTCGTTGTACGGCGGCTGGCAGAGCACGGCGTCGGCGGCCAGGCCGGGGTGGGCGTCGGCGCGCAGCGAGTCGCCGGGGCGGAGGGCGAGGGCGAGCGGGGCCGGTGCGGTGGGCGGGGTGTGCAGGGCCAGCCGGAGCAGGGCGAGGGCGGTGTGCACGGGGTCGAGGTCCTGGCCGTGGCGGGCGGCGGACGGGCCGGCGGCGAGCAGCAGGGCGCCGAGGCCGCAGGCCGGGTCGAGGACGCTCCCGCAGGGGCCGGCCAGGTCGGCGAGGAGTGCGGCGGCCTCCGGCGGGGTGGTGGCGAGCTGCCGGGGCCCGCCCTCGGCGTGCCGGGCGAGCAGTTGCTCGTACGCGCCGGCCGGGCCGTGTTCGTCGGCGAGGCGGACGAGCAGCCGGACGAGGTCGAGGAAGGTGGCGCCGGCGAGGGCGGGCAGGCCGAGGAGGTCGGCGCCCTCGGGGCCGAGGACGGCGTGCGCGGTGCGGTGCAGCAGCCGGGGCAACGCGCCGGCGAGCCGGGTGTCGGGTTCGTCGCGCAGGTCGGTCCGGGCGGACGGCTCGCGGTGGAGCAGCAGCAGGACGGCGCCGGCGGCGACGAGCGGGGCGGCGGGGTGGCCGTCCGGTTCGCGCAGGGTCTCCAGCTGGCGGTGGGCACGCTCCAGCACCGGCAGTTCGGCGATCTTGCCCTGGGCGCGCAACCAGCCCTCGACCTGGTCGAGCCGGAAGGTCGGGCTGCTGTCGGTGCCGCCGGAGGGCTGGGGGAAGTCGGCGTGCCGGCGGCGCCAGTTGCTGACGGCGGCCCGGCCGACGCCGGCCAGTCGGGCGATCTCGACGGCGGTCACCTCGGGACGGTCCGGCATCGGGGCTCCTCGGTCGGTGACGGCGGCGCGCGGGTCGGCCGCGGGTGGCCGCGGGTGGCCGCGGTCCGGCGGCCCGTGTGACCGCCCAGCATAGCCACGCGCCACCCGCCTCGTTCACATGTGAACAGAGAGGTTTTGCGAATCACTGTTGACGTGGTTCACAGTCGCATGGTCTGATCGGGTCATCGCCGAAACGGCCGGATGCCGAGGCGAATCCACCCGACTCACTTGGGAGTTCACGTCATGGCCAGCACCGCCGCCCGCAGCACCGTCCGCCGCTCCGCCGCCGCCCTGCTCGCCGCCTCGCTGGTCGCGCTCGGCGCCACCGCCTGCAACACCGGCGACTCCTCGGTCTCCACCGAGGCGAAGAAGCCCGCCTCCAGCGCGCCGGCCGCCTCCGGCGGCGCCAAGCAGGGCGCCCCGGCCCCCGCCAAGGTCGGCGACACCATCGCGCTCAAGGGCTTCGAGAAGAACGGCACCGCCGACGTCACCGTGGTCAAGATCGTCGACAACGCCGAGGGCGAGGACGAGTTCAGCAAGCCGGCCGACGGCAAGCGCTTCGTCGCCGTCCAGTTCCGGATCAAGGCCACCGGCAAGGCCTACAGCGACGCCCCGTCCAACAGCGCCAAGCTGCTGGACAACCAGGGCCAGTCGTACGACACCAGCCTCTACGACACCAAGGCCGGCCAGGGCTTCTCCGGCTCGGTGAACATCGCCCCCGGCGAGAGCGGCCTCGGCTTCCTGACCTTCGAGGTCCCCAAGGACGCCGTCCTCGACAAGGTCCAGTTCACCCTCGACAGCGGCATGGCCGACCAGACCGGCCAGTGGAAGCTCGCCTGACCGGTGCCGCTCCCGCGCGGCCGCGGCCCACGGGTCGCGGAGCACTCGCACGGAGAACGAAAAAGGGCGGCCCCGGGCACCTGACCCGAGACCGCCGGACGGAGCCGGGGGCGCTACCTGCGCGCCCCCGCCAGGTCGTCGAACATGGTGGTGAGGAACTCGGTGCTCCAGGCGAGGAGTTCGCGGCCGAGCAGCGGCTTGCCGCCGATCCGGCCGCCGCTCACCGGGCGGGGCACCAGCAGCTGGGAGGTGGCCGCCTTCACCTGGGTGCGCGGGTAGAGCCGGTTGAGTCGCAGCTGCTGCGACTCGCGGAGCTCCACCGGGCCGAAGCGGACGAAGTTGCCCTGCAGGGTGATGTCGCCGACGCCGCAGCGCCGCGCGTACAGCCTCAGGCCCGCCACCATCAGCAGGTTCTCCACCGGCTCGGGCAGCTTGCCGTAGCGGTCGGTGAGCTCCTCGCGGACGTGGACGATGTCCTCCTCCGAGTTGACCGCCGCGATCGAGCGGTACGCCTGCAGCCGCAGCCGCTCGCCCGGCGCGTAGTCGTGGGGCACGTGGGCGTCGACCGGCAGCTCGATCTTCACCTCCAGAGGCTCCTCCTCCGGCTCGCCGCCGCCCTCCAGCGACTCCCGGAACTCGGCCACGGCCTCGCCGACCATCCGCATGTAGAGGTCGAAGCCGACGCCCGCGATGTGGCCGGACTGCTCGCCGCCGAGCAGGTTGCCGGCGCCGCGGATCTCCAGGTCCTTCATGGCGACGTACATGCCGGCGCCCATCTCGGTGTGCTGGGCGATGGTGGCGAGGCGCTCGTGGGCGGTCTCGGTGAGCGGCTTCTCCGGCGGGTACAGCATGTAGGCGTAGCCGCGCTCGCGGCCGCGGCCGACGCGTCCGCGCAGCTGGTGCAGCTGGGAGAGGCCGAAGGTGTCGCCGCGCTCCACGATCAGGGTGTTGGCGTTGGAGATGTCGATGCCGGACTCCACGATCGTCGTCGACACCAGGACGTCGAACTCCTTCTCCCAGAAGTCGACGACGACCTTCTCCAGCTGGGTCTCGCCCATCTGGCCGTGCGCGGTGGCGACCCGCGCCTCGGGGACGAGGTCCTTCAGCCGGGCGGCCGCCTTGTCGATCGACTCGACCCGGTTGTGGATGTAGAACACCTGGCCCTCGCGCAGGAGTTCACGCCGGACGGCGGCCGCGATCTGCTTCTCGTCGTACGGGCCGACGAAGGTCAGCACCGGGTGCCGCTCCTCCGGCGGGGTGGTGATGGTGGACATCTCGCGGATGCCGGTGACCGCCATCTCCAGGGTGCGCGGGATCGGTGTCGCCGACATGGTCAGCACGTCGACGTTGGCCCGCAGCTTCTTCAGCTGCTCCTTGTGCTCGACGCCGAAGCGCTGCTCCTCGTCGACGATGACCAGGCCGAGGTCCTTGAAGCGGGTCTCCGAGGAGAACAGCCGGTGGGTGCCGATGACCACGTCCACCGAGCCCTCGAAGAGCCCCTCCAGCACGGCCTTCGCCTCGGCGTCGGTCTGGAACCGGGAGAGCGCCTTCACCACGACCGGGAAGTTGGCGTACCGCTCGGCGAAGGTCGAGAAGTGCTGCTGGACGAGCAGCGTGGTCGGCACCAGCACCGCCACCTGCTTGCCGTCCTGCACCGCCTTGAAGGCCGCCCGCACCGCGATCTCGGTCTTGCCGTAACCGACGTCGCCGCAGATCAGCCTGTCCATCGGGACGGACTTCTCCATGTCCGCCTTGACCTCGCCGATGGTGGTCAGCTGGTCGGGCGTCTCCGCGTACGGGAAGGCGTCCTCCAGCTCGCGCTGCCACGGGGAGTCCGGGCCGAAGGCGTGGCCGGGGGCGGCCATCCGCGCCGAGTACAGCTTGATCAGGTCGGCGGCGATCTCCTTGACCGCCTTCTTGGCCCGCTGCTTGGTCTTCGCCCAGTCCGCGCCGCCGAGCCGGTGCAGAGTGGGCGCCTCGCCGCCGACGTACTTGGTGACCTGGTCGAGCTGGTCGCTCGGCACGAACAGCCGGTCGCCGGGGTGGCCGCGCTTGGCCGGCGCGTACTCCAGCACCAGGTACTCGCGGGTGGCGCCCTGCACGGTGCGCTGCACCATCTCCACGTACTTGCCGACGCCGTGCTGCTCGTGCACCACGTAGTCGCCGGCCGCCAGCGCCAGCGGGTCGATGGCGTTGCGGCGGCGGGACGGCATCCGCCGCATGTCCTTGGTGGAGGACTTCTGGCCGGACAGGTCGGTCTCGGTGACGACGGTCAGCTTCAGCGCCTCGTCGACGAAGCCGTGCTCGATCGAGCCGCAGGAGACGTACACGACGTCCCGGGTCGGCGCCTCGGCGAGGTCGGCGACCAGCCGGGCGGGAATGCCCTCGCCGGAGAGCACCTCGGCCAGCCGGGCGGCCGGGCCGTGGCCCTCCGTCACCATGACGACCCGCCAGTCGGCGTTCAGCCGCTCCTTGGCGTCGGCGATGGCGCGGGCGGTGTCGCCGCGGTACGCCTCGACGGCGTGCATGCCCAGCGTCAGGGTGTCCGCGTCGAATTCGAGGATCTCGCTCACGCTGGAGTCGCTGGTGGCGAACGGGCTGACCGACCACCAGGGCAGCCCGACCTCCGCGGCGTGCTCGCGCACGTCCGCGAGCGACCACAGCGAGGCCGCCGAGACGTCGATCTCCTCGACGTCGATCGGCCGGTCGCCGCCCGCCGCCGCGGCCACCCAGGACGCCTGCAGGAACTCCTGGCTGGTCGCCACCAGGTCGGCCGCCCGGGTGCGGACCCGCTCCGGGTCGCAGACCACCGCGATCGAGCCCTGCGGCAGTACGTCCAGCAGCAGCTCCATGTCGTCGACCAGCACGGGGGCCAGCGACTCCATGCCCTCGACCGCGATCCCCTCGGCGATCCTGTCCAGGATCTCGGCGAGCCCCGGGTGCTGCGCGGCGAGCTCCGCGGCCCGCGCCCGCACCTCGTCGGTCAGCAGCAGCTCCCGGCAGGGCGGCGCCCACAGGCCGTACTCGGCGATCTCCAGCGAACGCTGGTCGGCGACCTTGAAGTAGCGGATCTCCTCGACGTCGTCGCCCCAGAACTCCACCCGCAGCGGGTGCTCCTCGGTCGGCGGGAAGACGTCCAGGATGCCGCCGCGCACGGCGAAATCGCCGCGCTTCTCGACCAGTTCGACCCGGGCGTAGGCGGCCGCGGCCAGCCGGTGCGCGACGGCGTCCAGGTCGTGCTGCTCGCCGCGCTGCAGCGCCACCGGCTCCAGCTCGGCCAGCCCCTTCACCTGCGGCTGCAGCACCGAGCGGACGGGCGCCACGATCACCTGCACCGGCCCGGCCGCCGCGTCGTCCGCCCGTGGGTGGACGATCCGGCGCAGCACCGCCAGGCGGCGGCCCACGGTGTCGGAGCGCGGCGACAGCCGCTCGTGCGGCAGGGTCTCCCAGGCCGGGAACTCGGCGACCGCGTCGGCGGGCAGCAGCGAACGCAGGCTCGCCGCGAGGTCCTCCGCCTCCCGGCCGGTGGCGGTCACGGCCAGGACGGGACGGCCGCGCTCGCCGGCCTTCGCCGCCAGCGACCGGGCCAGCGCCGCGATCGCGAACGGCCGGGCCGCCGGCGGGCCGACCAGGTCGAGGTGCTGCCTGTGCCCCGTGGCCGCCGCCTCGATCGCCTCGGCGAGGGCGGCGTCCCGTACGACGACATCGAGCAGTCCGGACAGGCTCATGCTTCTTGGCTCCACGGCTGGAGTGGCCCGGCGAGCGGTCGTCCGGGCAACGCGAACGGCCCGGTGCGCGACACGCCCCGGGGGTGTCCAGCCTACGCCGCAGCGCCCTCCCGTACCCCCGTGCACGCCTGTGCCGCACAGGTGCGGACGGCACACAGCAGGGCAGAACGTCAAGAATTCGACATACTCCTGTCACTGCCCGTCCATGGACGCCGCGCAGGATGGTTGCCGTGCCCGCCGCACCCAACCGTGGGGGATGGCTGCAGCGGCGCCGTCGCAGCCCGATGGGGGTCGGGAGTGCGAAGGCCGGACGGCCCTGGGTGGGGGCGGCCGGCAGTTGTGGAGGCCCGGGCAGCCTGTGAGGGGCGGCCCGGGCCTCGCCCTTTCCGGCCCCGGGAGCCCCGCCCTTTCCCGGCCCCGGCCCCGCCCTTTCCGGCGGTGTACGGACCGTGGACGGCCCGCCCGTACCGGACCGCACGCGTTTGCGCGAAGCCGCCCGCACGCGGGTCCGGTCTCCGTACCCTCGTGTGAAGAAGGTGTGGGCCCGCCCCGCAGGGGGTGTGCGCACCGCCGCGATGGAGGGGGTACTTCGTCATGCGCGTGGTCATCGCAGGGCAGGGCTACGTCGGCCTGCCGCTGGCCGTCCGGGCCGCCGAGGTCGGGCACTCGGTGGTCGGGTACGACGTCGACGAGCGGCGCATCAAGCGGCTCGCGGTCGGCGAGTCGTACGTGGAGGACATCCCCGGCGGGCGGCTGCAGCCCCTGCTCGACAGCGGCGCCTACCTGCCCTCGGCCGACCCGGCGGACGTCGCCGGCTTCGACATCGCCGTGATCACCGTGCCCACCCCGCTGCGCGACGGCGTCCCCGACCTCTCCTACATCGAGGCCTCCGCCCGGCTGCTCGCGAGCCACCTGCGGCCCGGCGCCACCGTCGTCCTGGAGTCCACCACCTACCCCGGCACCACCGAGGAGCTGCTCGCCCCGCTGCTGGAGCAGGGCTCCGGGCTGCGGGCCGGCGCCGACTTCCACCTCGGCTACTCCCCCGAGCGGATCGACCCCGGCAACCCGCAGTGGAAGCTGGAGAACACCCCGAAGGTGGTCTCCGGCACCACGCCCGAGGGCCTGGCGGCGGTCGACGCCTTCTACGGGCAGCTGGTGGAGCGCACCGTGCCGGTCTCCTCCTGCAAGGAGGCCGAGCTGACCAAGCTGCTGGAGAACACCTTCCGGCACGTGAACATCGCGCTGGTCAACGAGCTGGCGATGTTCGCCCACGACCTCGGCATCGACGTCTGGGAGGCCATCGACGCGGCCTCCACCAAGCCCTTCGGCTACCTGCGGTTCACCCCGGGCCCGGGCGTCGGCGGGCACTGCCTGCCGATCGACCCCTCCTACCTGTCCTGGCGGGTGGAGCGCGCCCTCGGCCGGTCGTTCCGCTTCGTCGAGCTGGCCAACGACGTCAACAGCCACATGCCCGACTACGTGGTGCGGCGGCTCACCGAGGCGCTCAACGACCGGCAGCGCTCGGTCAACGGCTCCCGGGTCCTCGTCCTCGGCCTCGCCTACAAGGCGAACACCGGCGACGCCCGCGAGACCCCCGCCGCCCGGGTCGTCGAACTGCTGACCAGGATGGGCGCCGAGGTCCGCGCCGCCGACCCGCACGTGGTCGCCGGCGTCCACGTCGCCGAGCCCACCGTCCCCGGCCAGCGCGTCGCCGCACCCGACCACGAGGGCGACCCGCTGGCCACCGTCCACCGCGTCGAGGCCACCCCCGAGGAACTGGCCGCGGCCGACGCCGTGGTCCTGCTGGCCGACCACGACGAGTTCGACTACGAGGGCATCACCGCCCACGCCCGCTACGTCCTGGACTGCCGCCGCCGGCTGACGGGGGCGGCGGTCGAGGTGCTGTAGTCCCGAACGACGCGGGGGCGGTCAGCCTCGGCGGGTGACGCGGTTGGGGCGGGTGTCGTGGTCGATGCCGTCGTCCACGATGACGATCTTGGGGACGATCTTCGGCTCGGCCTCGGGCTCGGCCTTCGTGTCGGCGGCCGGGGCTGCCTCAGCGGGGGCGGCCTCCTCGGCGGCCGGGGCGGCGGGCTCGGCCGCCGGCTTCTTCAGCAGCAGGTCGAGGGTGAGCTCGGGCTCGTTGGCGTCCTTGGCCGCGGCCTCCAGGGCGGCGGGGCGGCTGCCGGGCTCGATGCTGCCGAGGGCCGTGCCGGTGAGCTCGGCCAGCGTCTTCTTGACGGTGTCGAGGCGCTCCTGCATCTCGGCGTGCCGGTCGGCGAAGTCGGCCTGGTCGCTCTCGCTGTTCGAGCGGATGTTCTCGGCCTTGCGCCGGGCGGCGGAGAGCACCTCCTCGGCCCGCTTCTGGGCGTTGCCCTCGATGGTGCGGATCTCGGCGAGGACGGCCTCGCGGTGCTGCTCGGCCTCCCGCAGCCGGCGTTCGGCACCGGCGGTGATCTTCGCCTCCGCGGCGTCCGCCTCCGCCTCGGCCTCGGCGAACATCTCGTCGGAGCGGCGGCGCAGCTCGGCCAGCTTGGCCTCGGCGCGCTCCTCCGCCTCCGCGGCGGCGACCCGGGTGCGGGCGGCGTCGGCGGTGGCGGTGTCGCGGGTGGTCCGGGCGTCCTGCTCCGCGTGGGCGATCAGCGACTCGGCCTCGGCGCGGCTGCGGTCCTCGGTCTCGCGGGCGGCCTGCTCGGCCTCGCCGCGGACGGTGGCGGAGTACGTCTCGGCGGAGCGGGCGGCGGCCCGGCCGGCCTGCTCGGCGTCCGCCTTGGCCTGCTCGGCGTCGCGGGCGGCGTTGTCCCGGACGGCGGCGGCCTCGTTCTCGGCGATCAGCATGAGGGCGCCGGCCTGGGCGCTGAGCCGGCCGTAGTCGGGCTCGGGGGCGTCCTCCTTGGCCTGGCGGATGTCGGCGAGCCGCTTCTCCATCTCACGCAGGCCCGACCCGAGCACGCTGAGCCGCTCCCATGCCTCGTCGCGGTCGGCGGTCAGCGCCCGGAGGGTCGCGTCGACCTGCTCCGTGGCGTAGCCGCGGCGGGCAACCGTGAAGCCGTGCTGGGAGACGGCATCGCTCATCGGCTCTTCCCCTCGTGCTTGGGTGTGTGTCCGTTCGAGGGCGTCCCAGTGGGCGCCCACTTGACCTATTTTGCGCAGATACGGTCGAAAGCCCAACAAGGCGAGGCCGGGGGCGGGCCCCGCGGCCCGCCCCCGGTCCGCTACATCAGACCGTCCCAGAACTGCTCCAGGAGCACCGCCCACCAGCCCTCGGGGGTGTGCAGCGCCGCCGGGTCGACCGCCAGCAGCTGGGCCTGCAGGTCGGTCGTCCAGCGGCCGGCCTGCTCCGGCGTCAGGCCGTACCTGAGCCGCCACATCCGGCCGAGGACGGCGAGGCTGCGGACGAACTCCGGCACGCCGGTGTTGACGAAGCGCGGCGGCTCGCCGGTTCCCTCCAGGTCGACCGCGACCACCGCTGCGGTGCCGTACTGCACGCACAGCTGCCGGCCGTAGTCGTTGCCGAGCACCAGGTAGCCGCCGAAGTCCGGGGCGGCCGGGCGGCCGCGCTCGGCGGCGAGCTCGGCGAGCGTCGGGATCGGCCGGCCCTCCTGCGCCTGTGCCCAGAAGAACGGCGGGAACTCGCGCGGCAGGCCGGCCCACATCAGCGTCTGGGCGACCGCCTCGGGCACGCCCTGGCGGGAGACCGCGCGCTGCTCGAAGCGGAACACCGCGGGCCCGAAGACCTGGCCGAGCTCGCCCGCCAGCTGCTGGGGCGCGAGCGGCGGCAGCTGCGGGACGGTGCCCGGCGGCGGCAGCGGCGCCTGCACCGGCCGGGGCCGCTTGGGGGCCGCGGCCAGCTGGTGCAGCTGGTCCAGATGGTCGAGCAGCATCGCCATGCCGCCCTGCCGGGCCTGCCGGTCGCGGCCGTACGGGACGGTGTGGGTGATCCGCACGTTCGGCCAGGAGGACTTCACCATCCGGGCGCAGTAGCCGCCCGGCAGGTCGCACAGCTCCAGCTCGGTGTGGAACTCCAGGACCTGGTCCGGCGGCACGCCGAGGCGGCGCATCTCCTGCAGGGCCTTCCACTCCGGGTGCGGGGTGCCGGGCTCGCTGGCCATGACCAGCGACTGCTCGGAGCCGTCGGGGCGGCGGTAGCTGATCACGGCCTGGGTGCCCGGGCCGATGGTGGGGACGCCGCCGGCGGGCGGCGGCGGTGCCACGGGTGCGGCCTGCGGCGCCGGGGCGGGCATCGCGGGCGGGGCGTTGACCGGACCGGCCCCCGGGTAGCCGTAGCCGGGCGGCGGCGGGCCCGGGACGGGGGCCATGCCGACCGGCGGCGGGGGCATCGCCGGGCCGGGCGCCGGTGCCGCGGGCGCACCCGGGCCGCCGGGGCCGCCGGGCAGGTCCACGGCGTGCGCCAGCTGGGTGGCGGCGTACGCCACACCTGCCGCGTCGGGTGCGGCCGGGGCGGGCGACGGGGCCGCCGGGCCGCCCTGGGCGAGGGAGGCCGGGGCGGGCGGGGGCGGCGTGCTCGGCGCGGATCGGCCGGCTGCGCCCGCGGCCGGGCCGGCGTCGCCGCGCAGCTCGGCGGGCGGGGGCGGCGGCGGGGCCGACGGGGCCGAACGACCGGTGCCCGCGGCCGAGCCCGGACCGCCCGCGCCGCCGCGCAGCTCCGCGGGCGGGGGCGGCGGCGGGGTGGACGGGCCGGAACGGCCGAGCTGCACCCCGGGCGCGGCGGGGCCGGGCGCACCGGGCAGGCCCATCAGTCCGGGCGGGCCGTCGGAGGCCAGCATGGTCGGGGCGTACTCGATGGCCGGGCCGGGCGCAGCGGGGCCGGGCGGTGGCGGGGGCACCTGGCCGGGGGTGGCCAGCATGGTCGGGGCGTGCTCGACGGCCGGCGGCGGGACGGGCGTGCCGGCCGAGGGCGTGCCCGGGCCGGGGAACGGCGGCGGCGCGGTCGGCGGCGCCGGCGGCATCGGGGGCGCCGCGGCGGGCGGCGCGTCGAAGGCGAAGCCCTCGGGCATCGCCACGGTGGCGGCCGGCGGGGCACCGACCGGCATGGGCACGGTGAGCCCCTCCGAGCCGGCCGGAGCCGGGACGGGCATCGGCACGGTCAGGCCCTCCGACCCGGGCGGGGCCTGCGGCGCGGCGGCCCGGTCGCCGGGGAAGGCGTCCGCCCGGGAGGGCGGGGCCAGCATGGTGGGCGCGTCGCCGGCCGGCCGGTCGGAGACGGGCGGCATGGTCTGCAGCGCCGGGGCGGCCGCGGGTTCGGCGGCGGGCGCCCCGCCCCCGGACGTCCCGCCGTCGGGCGTGCCGAGCCGGGCGTTCTCGGCGGCGATCGCCGCGGCACCCGCCTCCTGCAGCCACTGCGGGGGACTGAGCAGGAAGGAGGTCGCCTCGACGGCGCCGGGCACCGGGCGGGCCGCGCCCGCCGGGTTGGGCTCCGTACGGCCCCCGTAGGCCTCCTCGTACTGGCGGACCACCTCGTTGACGGGCAGCGGCGGCCAGAGCGTGCTCGCCCCGCTGTCCCGGGCGATCACCAGTCGCACCTCGCTGCCGTCCGACGGCTCGTCGTCGGCCTTCTCCACCGCCCAGCAGACGAAGCCCAGGTCGAACTCCCGCACCCGTACCTCGCGCTGCCCGGAGCGCGGCACGCCGGCGTTGATCCAGTCCTCGGCGATCTCCTGCGCCTGCGCGTACGTCACCACGCCCGGCTCACCCCTCCGTTGCTCAGTTCACCGGGACGGCCCGGGCGAACCCGCCGTCCACCATCAGCTCCGCGACCGTCTCCAGCTCGGGCGGGCTGCCCGCCAGCCGGAGCAGGAACGCGTCGAAGCTCTCCCCGCAGGGCAGCAGCAGCCGCGCCACCCTCTCCTCCGGCGGCTCGGCGCCGCCGCTGTCGCGCGCGTCGTCGTACGGGCAGAACCAGACCGAACCCGTCCGCTCGCCGCGCACCTTGATCGCGAGCACGCCGCCCTGGACGTACGCGATGCCCAGGTAGTCCTTGGTGAGGTGGTCGCGCAGGCACTTGTTGGCGTACACCAGGTCGTGCACGCCGTACTCCTCACTCAGCGTCAGGAACGGCTGGTCGAGGAGCATGCCGCAGTCGACGTCCAGGGCGACGCCCGCCGGGCCGCGCCCGCCGGCGACCTTGAGGAAGCTGCGGTAGGCGCCGGGCAGCGGGTGGCCGAGGCGCTGTTCGGCGCGCTGCACCAGGTCCTCGGAGACGGTCACCGGGTCGCCGCCGTCCATGGCCAGCGGGAAGTGGACCGGCCGGCGCTCCTGGAGCGGGCGGGTGCCGCGGCGGGCGTGGTCGGCGGAGGAGCGGGCGAGGCCGCCGTGGTGCCGCAGCAGCGCCTTGACCTCGACGGGGACGAGTTCCATCCGCCGCCAGCCGGGCGCGGCCCTCCCGACCGCGTGGTGCCACGTCCAGCCGGGCGGGGTCGCCACGGCGGTGGGCAGGTCGGCCCAGAGCTCGTGGCCCTGGGTGTAGAGGGCGGCGTTGGCGGAGACGTAGTCGGTCAGTCTCAGTTCGTCCACGCCGAAGCCCTCGGGCGGGTCGGCGACCTCGGCGGCCGCGGCGGCGTACGGCCCGAAGTCCGGGAAGCCGTATTCGTCCACGCGGACACCGGCCGGGTGCTTCTCGGCCCGGATCGGGTCCGGGAACTGCACCACCTGGCCCGCGTACGCCGAGTTGGGCGCGGCGGCGGCGCCGGGCCGACCTGTCGTCATCAGGGCTCCCCCACTGGCTGCTGCACTGTTGCGGGCACCAGCGTAGGGGAAGGGACACCCCTGGAGACCAGGGGCGTCACTCCCGTACCGGCCGGGCCGCCGCAAAGGGCCGCCGCCGGGCCGTCAGCGGCGGACTGCCTTGGCCAGGACCTCCGCCACCCGGGTCTGCTGGCCCTCGGTGATCTGCGGGAAGAGCGGCAGGGTGAGCAGCTGTTCCGCGGCCTTCTCGGCGACCGGGAAGGCGCCCTCGGCGTGCCCGAGGCCGCGGAAGGCGGGCTGCAGGTGGACGGGCACCGGGTAGTGCACCCCGGCACCGATCCCGGCCGCGTGCAGGTCGGCGAGGACGGCGTCGCGCCCGCGCTCCACCCGGACGGCGTACAGGTGCCAGACGTGCTCGTTGCCGGGCAGGGTGCGCGGCAGGACGACGCCGTCGAGGCCGCCGAGCAGCTCGTCGTAGCGGGCGGCGGCGGCGCGGCGGGCCTCGTTCCAGGCGGGCAGCCGGCGCAGCTTGGCGCGCAGCACGACGGCCTGCAGGGTGTCCATCCGGGAGTTGAAGCCGAACCGCTCGTGGACGTACTTGCGGCCGGAGCCGTGGTCGCCGATCAGCCGGACGGCGGCGGCGAGTTCGTCGTCGTCGGTGGTGACGGCGCCGGCGTCGCCGTAGGCGCCGAGGTTCTTGCCGGGGTAGAAGCTGGTGGCTGCGATCCGGCCCCAGGAGCCGGAGGCGCGGCCGTCCTGCCGGGCGCCCTGGGACTGTGCGGCGTCCTCGACCACCGGGAGGCCGTCGGCGATCTCCAGCAGCGGTGCCATGGGGGCGAGTTGGCCGTTGAGGTGGACGGGCACCAGCACGGCTGCGCCGGGCAGCGCGTCGGCGGCCGCGGCCGGGTCGATGAGCAGGTGCTCGGGGTCGACGTCGACCAGGACGGGCCGCAGTCCGGCGCGGACGACGGCCTCGGCGGTGGCGACGAAGGTGTTGGCGGGCAGCACGGCGCCGCCGCCGGGCGGCAGGTCGAGGGCGCGCAGGGCGAGTTCGAGGGCGTCGGTGCCGTTGGCGGTGCCGACCGTGTGCCTCACGCCGGAGAAGGCGGCGTACTCGGCCTCGAAGGCGGCCACGTCGGGGCCCTTGATGTAGGCGCCGCTCGTGAGCACGGCGTCGAAGCCCGTGCGGACCTCCTCGGCGACCTCTGCGTGGGCGGCGTGCAGGTCGACGAGCGGGATGTCGGTCATGGGATACGCCCCTCGGCGGGTTCGGTGGACAGTGCGGGCACGGGCACGGGCTCGGTCGGCGGTGCGGGCCCGGATGCGGCGGGCTCGGGTCCGACGCGCAGCGGGAGGCTGCCGCCGGAGAGACAGGCGCCGGTCTCGGTGCTCCAGCGCCAGTGGTGGCGGGGGCACTCGACGACTCCGTCGGCGATCAGGGCGTGGCTCAGGTCCTCGCCGGCGTGCGGGCACCAGCGCTGCAGGACGAGGCCGTCGCGCCGGACGGTCTCGTCGCGGGCCCCGCGCTCGCGGACCAGCCGGCGGGTCTGGGCGGGCCGGTGGCCGTAGCGCAGCAGGGAGAGCAGGGTGAGGTCGAAGACGTCCGGGTCGCGGTGCAGGGCGAGGCGCATGGAGAGCAGGGCCTCCTCCCAGCCGGCCCTGCCGTCGAGGACGGCCCGCAGGGCGCGCGGCGGGACGCGGATGGTGTAGGCCGGGTCGACCGGCTCGTCCTCCAGGTCGGCCCGGGCGGCGAGGTCGCCGAGGGGTATGCGCCAGGCTTCGCCGCCGGCCTCCAGGGCGAGTCCTGCGCGGTAGTCGGCGAGCAGCGGGCGGTTGAGCCGGCGGAGGCGGTCGAAGTGGGCGTCGACCTCGGCGGCGGTGGGCGGTTCGGCGGCGCCGTGGTGGTAGGCCTGCCATTCGCCGCGGCGGCGTTCGCGGTAGTCGGCGAGGTAGCCGGCCGGGTCGGTGAGCCAGCGGCCGGGCGGGACGGGGCCGTCGACGGTGTCGCCGGGGACGGTGTCGCCGGGGGCCGTGCGGACGACGGCGGTGCCGGGGCAGGCGGCGGCGAAGTCGGCGGCGACGTCCTCCCAGTGCGGGAAGATCGTCCGCTCGCGGTCGTTGAAGCGGTCGAGCTCGGGGTCGAGGAAGCAGGCGGGCCCGGCGGAGGGCAGGTAGCTGCGGGCGCCGGTGAGGCGGACCTTGCGGACCAGGCTGTCCATCAGGCCGGCGCGGACGGCGGCGGTCTTCTCGGCCATCACCGCCGGCGGGTAGTCGTAGGCGTTGGGGTACCACATGGCGCCGGAGTACTGGGCGGCCAGCAGGTCGACGCCGTCGGGCAGGTCGGACAGCGGCGGGTTGCAGTCGTTGAGGTCGAGGAAGCGCAGACCCCCGAGGTCGAGCAGCAGGCCGCTGTCCTCCTTGTGGCTGGTGTCGAGCAGCATGGTGGCGGTGGCGTCGGGGCCGAGCCGGTGGGTCTCCCGGTGGCCGAGCAGCACCTGCCGGGTGAAACCGAGCGCGGCGAGCCGGCGCTGCAGCGAGCGGGTGCGGTAGCGCGGGACGAGCACGGTGGTGTCCCGCGGGAGCTGCGCCAGCAGCCGCTCGTCGAAGTGGTCCTCGTGGACGTGCGAGACGTAGAGGAAGTCCCAGCGGCCGGCGAGGACCTCGGGCAGCAGGTGCCGGTTGTCCGGGTACGGGAACCAGGCGTCCAGGAACGCCGGGTGGAACCACGGGTCGATCAGCAGCCGCAGGCCGGCGTGCTCGACCGCGAAGCCGGCGTGCCCGAGGTGCCGGATCGACGTCACCCGACGGCCTCCCGGAGGGCCGCGGCGACGGTGTCCTGCTGCTGCTCGGTGAGAGTGTGGAACAGCGGCAGGACCAGCGAGCGGTGGGTGATCAGCTCGGTGGCGGGCAGCGGCACCCGGGCGGTCCCCTTGTACGGGGCCTCCAGGTGGGCGGCCATGATGCCGCGCCGGGCAAAGACGCCGGCGGCGGCGAGCCGGGCGAGCACCTCGGTGCGGTCGGGGGCGCCGTCGGGCAGCAGCAGCCAGCAGGACTGGTAGTTGCCGGTGCCGTGGGCCGGGTCGGCGACCAGCCGTGCGGCGAGCGGGCCGAGCAGGGTGCGGTAGCGCTCGGCGAGTCGGCGCCGCCGGGCGACCATGGCGGGCAGCTTGCCGAGCTGGACCAGGCCGACGGCGGCCTGGATGTCGGTCATCCGGTGGTTGAAGCCGATCTCGTCGTAGGTCTCGACGACGGCCGCGCCGCCGGAGGCGCTGTGCCGGTCGGCGGCGGAGACGCTCATCCCGTGCTCGCGCAGCCGGCGCAGGCGGGCGGCGAGTTCGGCGTCGTGGCAGGTGACCATGCCGCCCTCGCCGGTGGTGAGGAGCTTGCGCGGGTGGAAGGAGTAGGCGGCGATCTCGGCGCCGGCGCCGACCGGGCGGCCGCGGTAGACGGAGCCGGCGCCGCAGGCGGCGTCCTCGACGACGGTGGCGCCGCGCGGCTCGACCAGTGCCCGGATCGCGTCCAGGTCGACCGGGACGCCGCCCTGGTCGACGGCGATCACGGCCTTGGTGCGTTCGGTGAACACGGCGGCGACGGTGTCCGGGGTGAGGTTGCCGGTGGCGGGGTCGACGTCGGCGAAGACCGGGACGGCCCCGACGTAGGTGACGGCGTTCGCGGTGGCGATGAAGGAGAGCGAGGGCACCACGACCTCGTCGCCGGGCCCGACGCCGGCGCCGATCATCGCGAGGTGCAGGGCGGTGGTGCAGGAGGAGACGGCGACCGCGTGCGGCACGCCGAGGTGCTCGGCGAAGGCCCGCTCGAAGGCGGCCACCCGGGGGCCCTGGGCGACCCAGCCGGAGCGGACGGCCTCGGCGGCGGCCTCGGCCTCCTCCTCGCCGAGCCACGGCACCATGACGGGGATGGCGGCCACGGGGATACTGGACACGGGGGTGCTCCGAACTGCTCGCGGGTCGGTCGGGGTCACTGCGCGCGCCACCAGGCGACGAGCCGGCGCAGGCCCTCCTCGAGGCCGAGGCCGGGCTTCCAGCCGAGGTCCCGCTCGGCGGCGGAGATGTCGGCGAGCCGGCGGACCACGCCGCCGGCGGTGCCGCGGGCCGGGCCGTGCTCGACGTCGAGGTCGGTGCGGTCCATGGCGGCGAGCAGGGCGTCGGCGAGGCCGCGCAGCGAGACCTCGCTCGCGGAGGCGATGTTGTAGACCCGGTCGGTGACCGGGGCCTCGGCGGCCAGCAGGTTGGCCCGGGCGATGTCCTCGGTGTAGACGAAGTCCATGGTCTGGGCGCCGTCGCCGAAGATCAGCGGGGGCTGCCCGGCGTTGATCCGCTCCATCCAGCGGATGAACACCTCGGTGTACTTGCCGTGGACGTCCATCCGGGGCCCGTACACGTTGAAGTAGCGCAGCGCGACGTAGTCCAGCCCGGTCATCGCGTGGAAGCTGCGCAGCATGCCCTCGTTGAAGGCCTTGGCGGCGCCGTAGAAGGTGTCGTTGTTGTAGGGGTGCTGGGTCTCCGGCGTCGGGAAGGTGTCGGCGAGGCCGTAGACCGAGGCGGTGGAGGAGGCGATCAGCTTCCGGACGCCCTTCTCGGCGGCGGCCTCGATGACGTCGAAGGTGCCGTCGACCATGATCTCCAGGGCGAGCCGGGGCTCGGCGGCGCACTGGGTGATCCGGATCGCGGCGAGGTGGAAGAGCAGGTCGGTGTCGTCGCCGAGGAGCTCGCGCAGCAGGGCCCGGTCGCGGATGTCGCCGTCGACGACGCGCAGTTGCCCGGGGGCGGCGAGCTGCCGGGCGCGGGCGAGGTTCTCCGTGCGCCCGCGGACGAAGTTGTCGAGCACGACGACCTCGCGGGCGCCGGCCTCGACCAGCTGGTCGACGACGGTGGAGCCGATGGTCCCGGCACCGCCGGTGACCAGGCAGCGGGACCCTTCGACGGTGACGGCGTTCATCGGGCGGCGGCCCTCTCCTGAGCAGTGGTCGGCTGGGCGGGGATCGGTGCGGTGTCGGCGCCCGGACCGACGGGCACGGTGGCGCCGCCGAGTTCGAGGCTGAGCGAGGCGGCGTGCAGCAGGCGCAGCACGCGCAGGCCGGCGCGGCCGTCGGTGAGCGGGGCCCGGCCCTCGGCGACGGCGGCGGCGAACTCGGCCATGACGTTGCGCAGCGCCTCCTGCTCGACCAGGGCGGGCGCCACCACGTCGCCGACCCGGTAGGAGATCAGGGCGCGGTGCCGGATGGCGTCGGTGAGCTCGTCGGGCGGGGTGAGGTCGACGCCGCGGTCGTGGATCGCCAGCCGGGCCTGCGGGTTGAGGTCGTCCCAGACCAGGGTGCGGCGGGAGCCGCCGATCAGGGTGGTGCGGACCTTGGTCGGGGAGAGCCAGTTGACGTGGCAGTGGGCGAGCGCGCCGTTGCTGAGCCGGACGGTCAGGTAGGCGACGCAGGCGCGCCCGGCGCCGATCGGGTCGGCGGCCTGGGCACTGACGCCGACCGGCTCCACGCCGGGCGGCAGGACGAAGTCGAGGATGGACAGGTCGTGCGGGGCGAGGTCCCAGAGCACGTCCACGTCGGGCTGGACGAGGCCGAGGTTGATCCGCACCGAGTCGAAGAACTGGACGTCGCCGATCTCGCCGCCGTGCACCAGCTCGCGGATGCGGCGGACCACCGGGGTGTAGCAGAAGGTGTGGTCGCACATCAGCACCAGGCCGCGTTCCTCGGCCAGTTCGCACAATTCGGCTGCCTCGTCGGCCGTGGTGGTGATGGGCTTCTCCACGAGCACGTGCCGGCCGGCCTCCAGGGCGGCCCGCACCAGCTTGTAGTGGGCGGCGGCGGGCGTGGCGACGGCGACCGCCCGCACCCGGTCGTCGGCGAGGACCTCGTCGAAGGAGGTGGTGGTGCGGACGGTGCTGTACTCACCGAGGACCCGGCGGGAGCGCTCCTCGTCCAGGTCGCACAGCCAGTGCAGCTGCAGCGCGGGTGTCTGCTGGGCGTTGCGGACGAGGTTGGGGCCCCAGTACCCGGCGCCGACCACGGCCAGCCCGATCCGGCCGGCCGGTCCCGCCTCGGGCGCACCCGGCGTGGGGACGTGCTCTCCGGGCGCCTCGTGCGCCTCCTGCGCCGGCGCGCGACCCGGCCCGTACTGCGTCGACATCGACAAGACCCCCCTTGTCCGGTGCCGGAGCGTCACTGCCCCGGTGCACCACGCGTCCGAGCGGCGGCCCCGGACGATCGCCCCGCCGGCCCTTCGGACGGCGGCGCCCCCACGGTGTGCCCAGGTGACCCCGCTGCTCGAACGGTACCGGCCGCCGTACGCCCCCGGGGTCCGAATCCGCAAACCCGAGGCGCGCCGTGACGGCGTTCGCAACGCTCCGTACACCCCGGGTCCGCGGCGCTGCGGAGGGTTTGACAGTCTGGAGGCCCACAATGAGGGAGCGGTCGGCATCCGCCGTCCGTCAGCACACCGAGCACCGGCCGGAGACCGCGCGGAACGCGGATCGAGGAGAACCATGGCAGCGAGCCCGACGGCCGACCGGGAGCCGGTCACGACCGAGCAGCCGGCGGCCCAGGCCGTGCCGCACCTGCTCCACCTGCGGGACAGCGTGCTGCCCGCGGTGGCGGCCGCGCTCTCGCTGAAGAACGGGGACGTGCACACGCTGGCCGGTGACAAGGCCGACCTCGTGCCGCTGCTGCACCCGCTGGTCGCGGACTTCCTCGCCGGCCTGCCCATCGAGCACCGCGAGCGGTTCACCGGGCGCTGCCCGGAGGCGGTGCTGCTCTCCCAGTACCTCGCCACGGTCGACGGGGCCCGCTCCAAGCGCGCCTCACGCAAGCCGCTCGGCCTCCACGACGCCCGCAAGGCGCTCAAGGGCGCGCGGCTGACCACCGTCCGCATCCGCGAGGAGGGCGATCCGGCGCACGGCACGCACGCGCCGCCCTGCCGTTCCTGCGCGGCCCTGCTGGACCACCTGAACGTCGCGAGCGTCGCCGTCGGGCCCACCGCCCGCTGATGCCCGCCGTCCCTGTCCCCGAACCACGGAGCAGACCCTGAACGCGACCGCTGTACGCACCCAACCGCGCTTCCCCGCCGACGTGGCCGCCGCGCTCAAGCAGGCCGGCTGGCACCCCGGACGCTGGGAGATCCGCCAGGCCGAGGCCTGGGCGGACGTGCTCGCCGTGCACGGCGGGCCCCTGGACACCCCGCACTCCGTCTTCCCGGCCGCCGTCGAGGCCTGGGCCGAGTTCGGCGGGCTGGCCTTCGACCTCGGCGGCGCCGGCCGGGTGCTGGCCCGCACGCCGTTCCTGCTCGACCCGCGCTGCGGCCTGCACCAGCCGCGCACCCTGGCCGACCTCGGCCGGGCCCTCGGCACCCGTCTCGCCCCGCTCGGCGAGGAACGGTACGGCCAGGCCCTGCTCGCCGTCGACGAACGCGGCCGGGTCTACAGCCTCGACCACACCGGCGAGTGGTACCTCGGTGCCACCGTCGACCAGGCCATCACCACCCTCGTGCTGGGCCTCGCCCCGGAGCGGCTGCGCGCCGGCGTCTGACGGCGCGCCACCGGAATCCTCCACCGCACCGGCTGACCTCCCGTCGGCCGGTGCACTTTCCCCCCGACCCCTCCCGCCCCGGGCGTCCCGGCGCCACACTGTGGGGCTATTCCGAGGAGAACACCGGGAGGAACCGCGATGAGCGCCGCCCCCACCGCCCCCACCGCCGACCGGGCCGCCGCCGGGACGGCACCCGCCGGCGCTTCCCGCACCGACGACCGGGCGGCGGCACCCGCACGGCTGCCGCTCTTCGACAACGCCAAGTTCGCGGCGGTGGCGCTGGTGGTGTGCGCCCACACCTGGATGCCGCTGGTCGGCGCGGACCGCACGATCGCCGCCGCGGTGCTCACCGTCGCCGCCTTCGCGATGCCGGTGTTCGTGACCCTCTGCGGCTGGTTCGCGCAGCCCCGGCCGGGCCGGCCGGCGGTCGACGGACGCCGCCTGGTGACCGGGGTCGCCGTGCCCTACCTGGTCTTCCAGGTGCTCTACAACGTGGTCGGCATGGTGCTGGAACGGCGCGCGGCCCCGTTCTCCCTGCTGGAGCCGCGCTGGCTGACCTGGTTCCTGCTGTCGCTGTTCGTCTGGCGGCTGACGGTGCCCGTGTGGACGGCGCTGCGGCACCCCCTGGCGGTCGCCCTGCTGGCCGCCGCGGGTTCGGGCGCCGTCCAGGCGCTGCCGGCCGAGCTGGCGCTCAGCCGCACCCTGGCGTTCCTGCCGTGGTTCGTGCTGGGGCTGGTCCTGCGGCCGCACCACGTCGCCCTGCTGCGCAGGCCCGCCGTCCGGGGCTGGGCCCCGGTGGTACTGGCCGCGGTCTTCGCCGTGCTGTGGCTCGCCGCGCCGAAGCTGCTGAACCCGGGCTGGGTGGAGTACACCGACAGCGCGGCCCAGCTGCACGTGCCGTACCCGGTGTGGCTGGCGGTCAGGGCCGCCCTCGGCCTGCTGTCGCTGGCCGCCGGCGCGGCGTTCCTGGCACTGCTGCCCGAGGGCCGCACCCGCTGGACGGCACTCGGCGCGGCCTCGCTCCACGTCTACCTGCTGCACGGGCTGCCGCTGAAACTCGTCCAGGCCTCCGGCGTCTACCACGCCCGGGCCCTCCACCACGCCTGGACGGCCCTGCCCCTGCTCGGCTCCTTCGCCCTGGCCCTCGCCGTCACCCTCGCCCTGCCGCTCGCGACCCGTCTGTTCACCCCGCTGGTCCACCCGAAACCCGCCGACCGCCTGCTGAAGGCCGCCTGAGCGGGGGATCACCGGAGACGCGGGGCTCCTAGGCGAGCCGTTCCGAGGGCACCGCCAGGCGTGAGGGCAGCACCGCCTCGACGCGGAAACCGCCGTCCGGTTCCGGGCCGGCGTCGAAGCTGCCGCCCAGCGCCAGGACGCGCTCCCGCATGCCGACCAGCCCGTTGCCGCCGCTCGGCAGCCGCACCGGCTCG
This sequence comes from Kitasatospora sp. NPDC051914, assembly GCF_040680995.1. NCBI lineage: Bacteria > Bacillati > Actinomycetota > Actinomycetes > Kitasatosporales > Streptomycetaceae > Kitasatospora > Kitasatospora sp. NPDC051914. Next base: position 4,210 of record NZ_JBFAXX010000049.1, on the reverse strand, counting down.
GCCCCGCCCGGGCAGTCGTTGACCACGGCGACCCGGACCCCGTTCGGCACGTAGGCGAGCAGCACCACCACCCGTGCCCCGCCGGCGTGCTTGTGCGCGTTGGTGAGGCCCTCCTGGACCACCCGGTACGCGGTCTGTTCGGCGTCCCCGCGGTACCGGCGGTGGTCGCCGCTGACGGTCAGGGACACCGCCATCCCGGCCGCCCGGGACTGCTCGACCAGCCCGGGGACCTCGGCGAGCCCGCCCGCCGTCTCGGCCGCCGCGGCCGGCTCGGCCATCCGCAGCACGCCGAGGATCTCGCGCAGCTCGTCCAGCGCCTGCCGGCCGACCTCGCCCATCAGCTTGGCGCTGGCCTGCGCCTTCTCCGGGTCCTTGGTGATGATCCGCTCCAGGGCGCCGGCGTGCACCACCATCAGGCTGACCCGGTGGGCGACCACGTCGTGCATCTCGCGGGCGATCCGGGTGCGTTCCTCCAGGCGGGCGCGCCGGGCCCGTTCGCTGGCCTGTTCGGCGAGCAGGTCGAGTTCGGCCTCCAGGCCGTGCGCCCGGTCCTCGAGGGACTCCACCAGCCGGCGGCGGGCGCCCACGTACAGGCCGGTCACCACCGGCGGCACGGTCAGGCCGACCGCCACCAGGCCGGCCAGCAGCACGAACACCCAGGTCGGCGGCAGTTCCTCGGCCGGCACCTGGGAGGGCGCGAGCACGTACACCAGCGCCATGCCGAAGGTCTCGGCGAGGGCGAGCGCGGAGAGCGCCACCACCCGGCGGCGGCGCGAGGGCCACTCCCAGGTCGCGGCCAGGGTGTACAGCGACACCACCAGCAGGACCATGCCGAACAGCCCGGGCACGAACACCAGCGCCACCAGTACGGGCACGGCCGGCCACCGCCGCCGCACCACCAGCGTCGCGCCGGCCAGTGCGCCGAGCACCGCCGACACCACCGCGAGCGGTGCCCCCAGGTGCAGCCGGTCCCCCACCATGCCGTACGCGCCTGCCGCGCACTCCAGAGCGGCCAGGCCGGCCAGCCCCACGTCCAGCAGCGCACTGCGGCGCCGGGGCCACCACCCCAGGGTGTGGACCGGCCCGCCCCCCTCCGGCGACTTGCTCATGGGGGACAGCGTAAGGCCGCTCCTCGGACCGTCCCCAGCGAGTTCCGTTACGGCCTCCGCAGGTGCCGCACTGTCCGCCATCCGGCCACTTCTCGGACGCGGCACCCGGTGCCACCTATGCTGTTCGCGTCGGACAGCGCGGTCCGCACGCATCGCCACTACAAAGGTGATGAGAGCCGTTGCCGAACCCCCACCACCACAGGGAGAAAGCCGTGACCGCTCCGGTCCCCGCCCCGGCGGACACCACATCCGCGAGCCCCGAGGCCGACAACGCCGCCCTGCGCGCGGACATCCGGCGCCTCGGTGACCTGCTCGGCGAGACACTGGTCCGGCAGGAGGGCCCCGAGCTGCTCGGCCTGGTGGAGCAGGTCCGCCTGCTCAGCCGCACCGACGGCGAGGCCACCGCCGAACTGCTCGGCGGCATCGACCTGGAGACCGCAGGCAAGCTCGTCCGCGCCTTCTCCACCTACTTCCACCTCGCGAACGTGACCGAGCAGGTCCACCGCGGTCGCGAGTTCGCCACCCGCCGCTCCCGCGAGGGCTCGCTGCTGGCGCAGACCGCCGACCAGCTGGCCGACGCCGACCCCAAGCACCTCCAGGACACCCTGGCGCACCTGGCGGTCCGGCCGGTCTTCACCGCGCACCCCACCGAGGCCGCCCGCCGCAGCGTCCTCAACAAGCTGCGCCGGATCGGGGAGCTGCTGGAGCGCATCCACCGCGAGCACGTCGCCTCCGGGCTGTCCGAGGCCGACCCCGTCCGGCACTCCTCGGCGAAGCGCCAGGCCGACCGCCGGCTCGCCGAGGTCATCGACCTGCTCTGGCAGACCGACGAGCTGCGCATCGCCCGCCCCGAGCCCACCGACGAGGCCCGCAACGCCGTCTACTACCTGGACGAGCTGTACCGCGACGCCGTCCCGGAGGTGCTGGAGGAGCTGCACGAGGAGCTCGCCCGGGTGGGCCTCTCGCTGCCCGAGGGCGTGCGCCCGCTGACCTTCGGCACCTGGATCGGCGGCGACCGCGACGGCAACCCCAACGTGACCCCGCAGGTCACCTGGGACGTCCTCAACCTGCAGCACGAGTACGGCATCAAGGACGCCCTCACCGCCGTCGACGACCTGCGCAACTCGCTCTCCACCTCGGTCCGCCTCGCCGGGGCGAGCGAGGAGCTGCTCGCCTCGCTGGACGCCGACCTCAAGGCGCTGCCCGAGCTCAGCCCCCGCTACAAGCGGATGAACGCCGAGGAGCCGTACCGGCTGAAGGCCACCTGTGTGCGCCTCAAGCTGGAGAACACCCGGGACCGCCTGGTCTCCGGCACCGCGCACGTCGAGGGCCGCGACTACGTCGGCACCCGCGAGCTGATCGCCGACCTACGGCTGATCCAGGACTCGCTGCGCGCCCACCGCGGCGGGCTGATCGCCGACGGCCGGCTCGCCCGCGCCGTCCGCACCATCGAGGCCTTCGGCCTGCAGCTCGCCACCATGGACGTCCGCGAGCACGCCGAGGCCCACCACCACGCGCTCGGCCAGCTCTTCGACCGGCTCGGCGAGGAGGCCTGGCGCTACGCGGACATGCCGCGCGAGTACCGCCAGCGGCTGCTCGCCAAGGAGCTCCGCTCCCGCCGCCCGCTCGCGCCCGTCCCGGCCCCGCTGGACGCGGCCGGCGCCAAGACCCTCGGCGTCTTCAACACCATCCGCGAGGGCTTCGAGCGGTTCGGCGACGAGATCGTCGAGTCGTACATCATCTCGATGTGCCAGGGCGCCGACGACGTGTTCGCCGCCGCCGTGCTGGCCCGCGAGGCCGGCCTGATCGACCTGCACGCCGGCATCGCCAAGATCGGCATCGTGCCGCTGCTGGAGACCACCGACGAGCTCCAGGAGGCCGACCGCATCCTGGACGAGATGCTCTCCGACCCGTCCTACCGCCTGCTGGTGTCGCTGCGCGGCGACATCCAGGAGGTCATGCTCGGCTACTCGGACTCCTCCAAGTTCGGCGGCATCACCACCTCCCAGTGGGAGATCCACCGTGCCCAGCGCCGGCTGCGCGACGTCGCCCACCGCTACGGCATCCGGCTGCGGCTCTTCCACGGCCGCGGCGGCACCGTCGGCCGCGGCGGCGGCCCCTCGCACGAGGCGATCCTCGCCCAGCCCTGGGGCACCCTGGAGGGCGAGATCAAGGTGACCGAGCAGGGCGAGGTCATCTCCGACAAGTACCTGCTGCCGTCGCTGGCCCGGGAGAACCTCGAACTCACCATCTCCGCGACGCTCGCCGCCTCCGCGCTGCACACCGCCCCGCGCCAGGCCCCCGAGGAGCTGGCCCGCTGGGACGCCGCGATGGACCGGGTCTCCGACGCCGCCCACACCGCCTACCGGGCCCTGGTCGAGCAGGAGGACCTGCCGAAGTACTTCTTCGCGGCCACCCCGGTCGACCAGCTCGCCTCGCTGCACCTGGGCTCCCGCCCGTCCCGCCGCCCCGACTCCGGCGCGGGCCTGGACGGCCTGCGGGCCATCCCGTGGGTGTTCGGCTGGACGCAGTCCCGGCAGATCGTCCCCGGCTGGTACGGCGTCGGCTCCGGCCTCGCCGCCGCCCGCGCGGCCGGCCTCGGCGACGTGCTGGACGAGATGTACGGCCAGTGGCACTTCTTCCGCAACTTCCTGTCCAACGTCGCCATGACGCTGGCCAAGACCGACCTGCGGATCGCCCGCCACTACGTCGAGCAGCTGGTGCCGGCCGACCTGCACCACATCTTCGACCAGATCACCGCCGAGCACGAGCTCACCCTGCGCGAGGTGCTGCGCCTCACCGGCGAGGACGAACTCCTCGACCACAACCCGGTGCTGAAGCAGACCTTCGCCGTGCGCGACGCCTACCTCGACCCGATCTCCTACCTGCAGGTCGCCCTGCTGCGCCGCCAGCGCGACGAGGCGGCCAAGGGCCTCACCGAGGACCCGCTGCGGGCCCGCGCCCTGCTGCTGACCGTCAACGGCATCGCCGCAGGCCTGCGCAACACCGGCTGACGCCGCATCCGGCCGACGGGCCGGGGGGGGGGGCCCACGGGGGGGGCCCCCCCCGCCCCCATAGCGGACGAGCGGCCGGCGCGACCC
>NZ_JBFAXX010000048.1:0-67542 GCF_040680995.1 Kitasatospora sp. NPDC051914 | reverse complement strand
TTCCACTTTTGTGGTGGGTCCGCGGGGGGGGGGGGGTGGGTCCCTGGGGTTCCGAGCCCGGGAGGTACCCCACGCGCCCCCACGGGCCGGCCTGCTTCAGCGGACGACTTCGGGGACGGGGCGGGTGTAGGGGCGGTCGGCGGGGGTGACGGCTTCGGCGGGGCCGGCGGCGCGGAGGACGACGTCGAGGACGTGGTCCGGGTCGCAGGCGTAGCTGCCGCTGGCCCAGGCCGGGTTGGCCTCGACCACGGCCCAGGTACCGTCGGTGAGCCGGCCGACGTCGACGACGACGGCGCTCGGCAGGCCGCCTGCGGCCAGGACGTCGGCGGCGAAGGCGAGCACTTCCGGGCCGACCCCGGGCGACACGGCGAGGCCGCCGTCGACCGCGTACCGGCTCGCCGCCCGCACCGCACCGTCCAGCACGAACAGCCGGTACTCCGAGGCGAACGCCACCACGTCGCTGACCTGCACCAGGGTGTCGTCGTCCAGGGCGTCCGGCCCGGGCAGCCCGCTGCCGTCCGGATAGACCCGGGCCGGGAACAGCTTGTCCACCGGCGGCTTCAGGAAGGCCGGACGCCGCAGCCGGCGCGCCTCGGCCAGGGTGGTGCACTCCACCTGACGGCCCAACAGGTCCGCGGGCAGCGAGGCCGGCCAGTCGGCCGGCGGCTCCAGCGGTGCAACGCCCAGCGCCCCGGCGGCCGCGTCGGCGAACAGCGGACCGCCGTACAGGTGCGCCGGCCGCAGCCCGGCCAGTTCGGCCGGGACCTCCCAGCGCACGGCGGTGTGCGCCCGCAGGCCCCTGCGGCGGGCGCAGGTGAGCAACTGCAGGCTGGTCTCGTTGATCCGGGGCGCGAGCAGGAGGAGCGTCATGGGCGCCCATGCTGGCCTGCTCGGACCCGCCGCGGCCAGCGGATTTCCCCTGTCGTACTGGCCGACCGGACGGTCGGCGTGTCAAAGTCCTCCCGAGCCCGTCCGACCCACCCTCAGCCGGAAAGCAGGCCATCCGCGATGACCAGCGAGAGCCCTCTCGTCCGCATCACCACCGCCGATGCGGTCACGACCCTCGAACTCGACTCCCCGCACAACCGCAACGCCCTCTCCACCCGCCTCATGGCGGAGCTCGCCAAGGGCCTCACCGAGGCGGCCGCCGACCCGGCGGTGCGCGCCGTGGTGCTCGGCCACACCGGCAAGGTGTTCTGTGCGGGCGCCGACCTGTCGGAGGCCACCGGCAGCGACCCGACGGTCGGCCCGCGCGGCCTGGTCGACATCCAGCGGGCGATCGTCGACTGCCCCAAGCCGGTGATCGCCGCGATCAACGGCCACGCCCGGGCCGGCGGCCTCGGCCTGCTCGGTGCGGCGGACATCGCGATCGCCGGGCCTGCCACGACCTTCGCCTTCACCGAGGTCCGCCTCGGCCTGGCGCCGGCCGTGATCTCGCTGCCGCTGCGCCCCAAGCTGGAGCCGCGGGCGGCCGCCCGCTACTACCTGACGGGCGAGACCTTCGGCCCGGCGGAGGCGGCCCGGATGGGCCTGATCACGGAGGCAGCGGACGACGTCGAGGCCGCCCTCAAGGCGCTGCTGGACGCCGTCCGGCAGGGCTCGCCGCAGGGCCTCGCCGAGTCCAAGCGGCTGGCCACGGCTGCCGTGGTGGAGTCCTTCGAGCGGGACGCCGACGAGCGCGTTGCGCAGTCTGCGCGGTTGTTCGGTTCGGAGGAGGCGCAGGCGGGCATGCGGGCGTTCCTGGAGCGCCGCCCGGCGCCCTGGGCGCAGTAACCGGTACGGGCCGGGCCGGCCGCCCCGGGCTCGGGTTCGGTACGGGCCGGGTCCGGGGGCGGCCGGGTGCGGCGGGCGGCCGTCAGGTCCAGACGACGGTCGCCTTCTCCCGCCACAGGTCCAGCAGGGAGCGGTCGCCGGCGATGTCCACGGCGTCCGCCGGCAGGCGGTTCCACAGCAGCAGGTACAGGTCCTCGGCGGGGCCGATCACCGTGCAGTTCGCCAGGCCGGTGCCGCCCCGCTCGACCTGCGGCGCGTCCTGGCCGATCGTCATCAGCCAGCTCTCGGGGCGGTCGGTCGGCCGGACCAGCAGGGTGCGCGGGGATTCGCTGTGCAGCTTCGTCCGGGGCCGGGACATGAAGCAGGTGAGCAGCTCGTCCAGGCCGTCGGCGGCCACCGCCGGGTCGATGCCGGTCCGTCCGCCGCCCGCCGCGGACTCGGCGTCCACCCGGTGCACGGTCGTCTCGTGGAGCTGTCGGCGGGCCCAGAACGCCAGCGGGGACGGCGCCGGCAGGAAGCTCCAGCAGTCGAGGTCGGCGGGTGCGGCGTCCAGCACGGCCACCAGGTCGCCGTGCCCGGTGCGGAACCACTCCACCAGCTCGGCGTCGGACGGCTCGGGACCCCAGGCGGCCAGCTTGCCCGCCTCGTCCAGCGGCCCGGCGAGGCCGCCCTTGACGTGGGCGGCGGCCCAGCGGTGCACCTGCCCGGTGTGCAGCAGCAGGTCGCGCAACTGCCAACCGGGGCAGGTCGGTACGGGCGCGTCCGGCGCCGTCCGTGCGGCGGCGTCGGCCAGCAGCGCGCCCTCGCGGCGCAGGACGTCGACGAGCTCGTGGATCTCCATGCGGCGAGTGTGCCAGGGACCGGGTGTGATGTTGATCGCCCGGCGCCTCGCCGGGGGCGCACGCCCGCTACGGTGAGCGCATGCCGACCGCCCGTACGCTCCTTGCCGCCGCCCGCCTCCGGGGCCGCCGCGCCGCCGGCCACGTGGTGCACAAGGCCTGGAAGTTCGTGCAGGAGGCCGGAGCGGTGACCAACCGCACCCCCGGCCCGTACCGGTTCGGCGAACTCGGCGACGGCACCAAGCTGGCGTTCCCGCTCGGGGCGGTCTTCAACGAGCAGTGGATCACCATCGGGCCGTTCTCGATCATCGGCGAGCGGGTGACCATCTCCGCGGGCTTCCTGCCCGGCCTCGACCTCGGCCCCGAACCGATCGTGCGGATCGGCGGCGGCTGCGTCATCGGCCGCGGCAGCCACATCGTCGGCCACCAGTCGATCGTCCTCGGCGACGACGTGTGGACCGGCCCCAACGTCTACATCACCGACCAGGCCCACGAGTACCGCGACACCGACCTGCCGATCGGCAAGCAGTGGCCGCGCAACGAGCCGGTCGAGATCGGCGCAGGCTCCTGGATCGGCACCGGCGCGGTGATCCTCCCCGGGGCCCGGATCGGCCGCAACGTCGTGGTCGCGGCCGGCGCCGTCGTCCGCGGCGACATCCCGGACCACAGCGTCGTCGCCGGCGCACCCGCCAAGGTCGTCCGCAGCTGGTCCCCGGACGAGGGCTGGCAGCCGCCGCTGCGCCACGACGCCCCGCAGCCGATCCCGGACGGCGTCACCGCCGAACAGCTCCGCGCCCTGGTCGGCTGGGACCTCCGCATCCCCGGCCAGGCGGGCCCCACCGCCGACGAATCCCGCCTGGCGTAGCCGCCCCTCGGTGGCGGCCATCAGCACTGCCGGGGTGCACCACTAGGGGCGCGTGCCCCTGATGGAGCGCGACTAAGGGCTGACCGCAAGCACGAGGTAGGCCGCCAGGACGGCCAGGTGCACGGCGCCCTGCAGCGGGGTCGCCCGGCGGGGGATCACGGTCAGGGTGCCGACGGCCACGGTCAGGGCCAGCAGCACCATGTGCGAGGCGCCGAGGCCGAGGACCAGCGGCCCGCTCAGCCAGATCGAGGCGACGGCCACCGCGGGTACGGTCAGCCCGATGCTCGCCAGCGAGGAGCCCAGCGCCAGGTTGAGGCTGGTCTGCACCCGGTTGCCCGCGGCGGCCCGCAGCGCGGCGATCGTCTCCGGCAGCAGCACCAGCAGGGCGATCACCACACCGACCACCGAGGCGGGCAGCCCGGCGTCCGCGACCGCCCTCTCGATGGTGGGGGAGACCCCCTTGGCCAGGCCCACCACTGCCACCAGCGCGACGGCCAGCAGTGCCAGGCCGATCCGGGCGGCGCGGGCGCTCGGCAGCTCCCCGTGGTCGTCCTCGGTGAGCGGTTCGCCCTCGGCGCTGACCGGCAGGAAGTACTCGCGGTGGCGCAGCGTCTGGGTGGTCACGAACAGCCCGTACAGGCCGAGCGAGGCGATCCCGGCGAAGGTCAGCTGGGCGGTGTTGAACTGCGGGCCGGGCGTGCTGGTGGTGAAGGTGGGCAGCACCAGGCTCAGGGTGGACAGCGTGGCGATGGTGGCGAAGGCCGCGCCGGTGCCCTCGGCGTTGAACACCGCGATCCGGTGTTTCAGTGCGGTCAGCAGGATCGACAGACCGAGCACGCCGTTGCAGGTGATCATCACGGCGGCGAACACGGTGTCCCGGGCGAGGGTGGCGTTCTTCACCGGCGCGTCCGCCATCAGGGTGACGATCAGGGCGACCTCGATGACGGTCACCGCCACCGCCAGCACCAGTGAGCCGAACGGTTCCCCGACCCGGTGCGCGATCACCTCGGCGTGGTGCACCGCCGACAGCACCGCCCCGGCGAGGAACAGTGCGACCACGGCCACCGCCGGCCCCGGCAGCGACCGGCCCCAGGTCAGGACGAGGGTGACCAGCGCCAGGACCGGCAGCACGACGGTCCACTGGACGAGGCCTCGGCGGATGCGGTCGATCATCCGTCGAGCTTCCCATTCCGGCCGCGCGCCGACCGGGCAGCGCCACCGGGGGTGTCGGGACTTCGCCCGGCTGCCGCCCCCGACCGGAGCCCCGAGCCGCAGCGCCCCCGTCAGGCCCGCCCGCCGACCGCCGCCCAGGCGTCCAGGACGAGTTGGTCCAGCGCCGAGCGCTCGGCCCGCCAGCCCAGCTCCTGCCCGATCCGGGTGCAGTCCGCGACCAGTCGCGGCGCCTCGGCCTGCGCGGGCCGGTGCACCACCGGCACCCGGCGACCGGTCACCCGTTCCACCGCCGCGACGATCTCCAGCATGCTCGCCGGCGTCGCCCCCACGTTGTAGACCCGGAACCCGCCGTGCGCGGCCAGCACGTCCCCCGCGCCCAGCGCCCGCAGGTAGGCGTCGGCCACGTCGTCCACGTGCACGAAGTCCCGCACCACGCTGCCGTCGCCGTTCATCTCCAGGTACGGGTGGCGGCCCGCGGCGACCGCCAGCGCCTTCGGAATGATCCGGGCCTCGTCCACGTCGCCCGCCCCGGCCGCGTTGAAGCAGCGCAGCACCACCGCCGACACCTCGCCGGCCGCCGAACGCTCCGCCAGTTCCCGCTCCGCCGCCAGCTTGGACTCGCCGTACGGGTTGCCGGGCGCGGTCGGCGCCGACTCGTCGATCGGCTGCCGCACCGGCGCGCCGTACACCGCCGCCGTCGACCCGAACACCACCAGTGGTCGGCCGCCGCCCTCCCGTCGGCGCAGTGCGTCCAGCAGCGCCGCCGTCCCGCCCAGATTGACCTCGCGGTGCGCCTCGGGACGCGCCACCGACTCCCGGCCGCGGGTCAGCGCCGCCAGATGGCACACCGCATCCACCCCGGCGACCGCCGGCGCCAGCGCCGCCGCGTCCCGCACGTCCGCCCGGAACACCCGCGTCACCGGCAAGCCGCCCGCCCCGGTACGGCTGCTGCTCAGGGCCCGCACCTCGTGCCCGGCCGCCGCCAGCCGCCGCACCACCGCCTGTCCCACGAAGCCGAACGCCCCGGTCACCAGGACCCGCACAACCCCTCCCAGCGCGGACGAAAACCGATTGCACCCCCGGACGCCATGCTGTCACGATCACCGCCATGACGACCCGAAAGGCCGGCCCCGCCACCTCCCGGTGAGCGCGATGGCACACATCCTCCCCCCGCACCTCGACCGCCTGCCCCGCCCCGCACGCGCCGCCGCACTCGCGCAGCACGGCCGGGCCCTCACCGCCGGGCAGTACGAGCGGCTGCACGCCGCACTCGACGCGGGCGACCGGGACGACCGGCACACCGCGCTCTTCCTCGCCGTCGTCCGCCGCGACCTGGGAAGGGTCGCCGCGGCCCTCGCCGATCCGCTGCTCGCCCGCCGCGCCCTGGCCGCCGCCGGACGTCTCCCCGTCCCCGACGGGGCGCTCGCCGGACTCGCCCGCACCGCACCCCGCGACACCCGGCACGACCTGTACCGGCTGCTGCGCCGCGCCCGCCGGCGCGCGCTCGCCGAACGGCTGCTGCCCGAGGTCCGCGACCGCTACGACGCCACCGAGGCCGCCCGGCTGCTGCCCGCCTGCACCCCGGCCGCCGTCGACCACTGGCTGCCACTGCTCCCGGCGCCCGACGGTGTCCTGCAGTCCCTGGCCCGCACCGCGCCGCGAGCCGTCGCCCGGCTGCTCGCCGACACCGTCCGGCAGTCGGACGGCCCGGTCCCGCACCGGCTGCGCGGACGCCTCGCCGAGGTGGCCGCCCGCGACCGGGCCGCCGCCGAGCACCTCCTCACCACCGCCCCCGACCTGCTGCCGCCCGCCGCCGCCGTCCGCCTCCTCGAACGGCCCGCGACCGTCCTCGCGGCGATCCGCTCCGGTGCCGCCACCCGGCTGCACCTGCCCTCCGGACCGCTCCCCGCCCGCGCACTCCGCGCCGCCCGCGCCCTGCCGCCCGCCGACCTGCGCACCCTCGCCGACACCTGCCGCCCGCGGCCCTCCCGGTCGCTCTTCGACCGGACGGCCTGGGCTCCCGAGCCGTACCTGCTGCTGCTCGACCCCGACACCCGCTCCCGGCTCGTCCGCGAACGCCTCGCCGCCCGGCCGAACACCCGCCGCCCCGAGATCAACGCCCTGCTCGCCCTCGACCCCGCGGAACGGGCCGAGGCCACCGCCCCCTACCTGGCCCGCGTGGGCGACAGCCCCTACGTCTCCGCGAACCTCCTCGCACTGCTCCCGCTCGAGCAGTCCGGGGAACGCCTCACCGCCCTCGCCGACCACCACCGCCACACCACCCGCATGCTGGGCCGCACCGCCCTGCTGCGCACCGCCGCCCGAGAGGGCCGGGACACCTGGGCACGGGTGCTGCTCGCCCTCGAACGCGCCTGGCACGACCACCCCGAGGCACGCGCGCTCGTCCTCCAGGAGGCGGCCAGGACACCGGAGCACCTGCTCGCCGCCACACCGGAGAAGGTCCTGCGGGACACCGTCCTCACCACCGCCCAGGCCCGCGACTCCACGGCACCCTGCCTGGCCGCCGCCGACACCTGGCTGCGCCGGACGGTCCGCCGCGCCGGTGCGGACGGCGACACCGACCGGGCCGCCGCCCTCACCGAACTCGCCGTGCACCTGCGCGAACACCCCCGCGCACCGGCCGCCGCACCGCCGCTCGGCCTCTCCGGGCCCTGTGCCGGGGCGGTGTGGGACCGGCTGTCCGCGGCCCCCGGCTTCGACCGGCCCGAACGCCGGCTCGCCCTCGCCGAACTGCTCCCGCCGCTGCCCGCCGTCGACACCCGACTGGAGCACTTCCTGACCGGGGACCACCCGCCCGCGCTGTCGGCCCCGGCCGCCCGGCTCTGGCTGCGTGACCCCGCGACACGCGAGGAGCGCTGTGCGGCCCTGCTCGCGGCCGACCCCGCGTTCGCCCGGGTCGACGCGGTGTTCGCCGTCCTCGCCCGACGGCGCACCGACCTGCTGCCCGCAGCCATGGCCGCGGCCGTGTCCGCCGGCCCCGGCGACCGCGCGCCGTGGCTGCCGGTGCTGCCGGACGGCGCCGACCGGCTGGCCCGCGCCGCGCACACCGCCCTGGTCGGCCCGGTCGCCGCCTACGAACGCTGCGCCGCCGACGGAGCCCTTCAGGAGGAGCTCCGCCACTGGCAGCACCACCCCGACCCCGACGTGGCCGAAGCCGCCCTCCTCCCGGACTGCTGATACCGGGGCAGCCGGACAACCAGTGGGGGCGCTGAGGGGCACCTCCCGACCGAAGGCCGGGAGGTGCCCCTCGGCGCCCTTGACCTGACCGCCCCCGTGCCTTGAAGAGGCGCCCGCTGCCTCGGTCCTACGCCGCCCGGTGCGGCCTCCGCCCCACCACCAGGGCGAGCACACCCGCCAGGGCCGCTGCCGCCGCGACGCTGGTCAGTGCGAGCGGCAGCCCCACTGCGTCCGCGAGGAAGCCGATCACCGGCGGGCCGATCAGCATGCCCGCGTAGCCCAGGGCGGAGGCCGTGGCCACACCCCGCGGTCCGCCGGTGGCCCCGGCGCGGCCGATCGCCAGCGGGAAGATGTTGGCCAGACCGATGCCGACGAGGACGAAGCCGCCGAGCACCACCGTCACCGACGGGGCCAGCGCCGCGACCGTCATGCCGGTGGCCGCGGTGAGGCCGCCGAGGAGCATCACCCGGGTCGCGCCGAGCCGGATCGACAGCCAGGTGCCGCTGACCCGTCCGGCGGTCATCGCGAAGGCGAAGGCGGCGTAGCCGGCGGCGGCCGTCCCGGCGCTCGCGTGGACGTCGTCCGTCAGGTGCAGGGTGGCCCAGTCCGCCAGGGCGCCCTCGCCGTACGCGGTGAAGAGCGCGGTCAGGCCGAGCAGGACGACCAGCAGCCGGGCGTGCCGCGGCGCTGCGGCCGGTGCGCCCGCGCCCCTGGCGGCCTCGGCCGCGGTGACGGCCGGCGCCGGTGCGTCGCCGTCCGGGTCCCGCAGCAGGACGGCGCCGGCCGCGGCGGTGACGGCCAGTCCGAGCACCCCGCCGAGGGCGAGCGCCCAGGCGGCGCTGAAGGTGCCGGCGAGCAGGCCGCCGACCGCGGCGCCGAGCAGGCCGCCGAGGCTGTACCCGGCGTGGAAGCTCGGCATGACGGGGCGTCGCAGCCGGGCGACGAGGTCGACGGCGGCGCTGTTCATGCTCACGTTGGCCGCGCCGTACCCGGCGCCGAAGAGCAGCAGGACGGCGCCGAGGGCGGCCACCGAGTGGGTGTGCGCGGGCAGCGGCACGGCGAGGCTCAGCAGGGCGAGCGAGCCGACGGTGACCTTGCGGCTGCCGTACCGCACGCACAGCCGTCCGACCAGGGCCATGGTGGCGACGGCGCCGGCGGAGATGCAGAGCAGGGCCAGGCCGAGTGCGCTGTGCGAGGCGTGCACCTGGGCGCGCACGTCGGGGATGCGCACCACCCAGGCGGCGAACAGGAAGCCGTCGATCGCGAAGAAGGCGGTGAGGGCGAGTCGGGCGGCGGACCACGTCCGCGGGGCGCGGACCGCGGTGGCGGCGGCGTCGGAGAGGGGGTCGGCGGCGGATGACCGGGCTTCTGTTTTGTTCAGTAGCGGCACAAAGTCAGAATAGAGGAGTGCCGACTTCACCCACAAGTGCGCAGCCGACGGAACCGGCGGAACCGCACGGACTGCCGACAGCCGGAACCGCCGACGACGCCCCGCGCGCGGCCACCGGCGAAACCCGGTCCGCGGTCACCGGCGACGTCCGGTTCGCGGCCGCCGCGGAACGCCGCCAGGGCGCCGACCACCGCCGTCCGGCCCTCGACCGGGGGCGCAGCCTGCTCGGCCCCGCCCTCGAACTGATCCACACCGGGCGGGCGCCGACCCGGTCCGCGTTGACCAGCGCCCTCGACGTCACCCGCGCCACCGCCGGCTCCGTCACCGGCGAACTCGAGGCCCTCGGGCTCATCACCGTCGACTCCCGGCCGGCCGGCGGAGGCCGCGGCCGCCCCTCCCACCGGCTCGCCGTGAACCCGGCCGGCCCGGTCGTGGTCGCCGCCCAGATCCACGCCGACAGCCTGAGCGTCGCCCTGGGCGGCCTCGGCGGCCGCCTGGAGGAGACCCGCTACCTGGCGCTGCCCGACGCGACCGACCCCGTCCGGATGCTGCGCGCCGTCGCCGGGGCCGGTGCGGAGCTCGCCCGTGCGAGCACCCGACGCTGCCTCGGCATCGGGCTGGCGCTCCCGAACCCGGTCACCGAACCGGACGGCACCGCGCTCGCCGCCCTGCACTTCGCCTGGCCCAGCGGCACCCCGGTCGCCGACCTGTTCGCGCAGGAGGTGCAGCGCGCGGACTTCGGCCCGAAGGCCCGCGCGCCGCTGCCCAGCGCCGTCGCCAACGACGCCAACCTGGCCGCCCTCGCCGAACACCGCCACGGTGCCGGCCGCGACGCCAGGCACCTGCTGCTGGTCACCTCCGGTCACCGCGGCGTCGGCGGCGCCCTGGTCATCGACGGCCGCCTGCACACCGGCAGCGCCGGGCTCGCCCTGGAGGTCGGCCATCTGACGGTCGACCCGCAGGGCCGGCGCTGCGTGTGCGGCAACCGCGGCTGCCTCAACGCGGAGACCGACCCGGAGGCGCTGTTCGTCGCCGCGGACCGCACGCCCGACCCCGCCGTGCCGCTGCTCGACCAGGCCCGGCGGCTCGCCCGGTCCGCCGCCGACGACCCCGGCGCCGCCGAGGCCGTCGCCCACGTGGTCGACCGGCTCGGCCTCGGCCTGGCCGGCCTGGTCAACATCCTCAACCCGGACCGGATCGTGCTCAGCGGCCTCCACCTCGACCTGCTCGCCGCCGCCCCCGAACGGCTCGCCGCCGTGGTCGCCGATCGCTGCCTGTGGGGCCGCAGCGGACGGGTCCCGATCGTGCCCGCCCAGGTCGACCACGCCGGTCTCGCCGGCGCCGCCGAACTCGCCTGGCAGCCCTATCTGCACGACCCCCAGGCGGTGTACGCGGGCCGCGGCTGAGGCACCGGCGGGCCGGCCGCGATGCGCGTTCGACGCGATGGGTCGGGGAGGGCGGCCGCCGGCCTCAGGCCTTCAGGCACAGCCAGGTGGCGCCGGAGCGAAGCCAGAGCGATCCGTCGCGCCCGGGGGCCGGCGGGGCGCCGAGCCCGGCGGGCAGGGGAAGCCGGCGGCGGTCCGTCACCCGCCAGGACCCGTCCGCCAGTTCGGCACGGCACACCTCCACCGCGGCAGGCCGTTCGGAGCGGCGCCCGCGGGCCGGTGCAAGGGCGGCCAGCACGGCGCGGTTGCCGCGGACAGCCATGCCCATCGGGTCGTGGACCGGCGACGGAAGGCTCACCGTGCCGCTGGTGCCCGGGTCGATCCGGGTGAGGAAGGTCCGGTGGTCGTCCGAGTACCAGGCCAGCCAGACCCTCGGACCGTCGGTCGCCGCCGCGCAGCCCTCCAGCGGGCGTTCGGGCAGGCGGGCAGGGGGCGACCAGACGTGCTGCCCGCGGGCGTTCCAGCCCGCGAGGCCGTCCTGCGATTCCCGGTGTTCCCCGTACACACCCTCGTCCCCGTACACCGTCCAGATCCGGCCCGCGCGGTCCGCGGTCAGGGCCCGGACGTCGTCGCCGAGGCAGAACTGTGCGGCCGGATCCCCGTCGGCCGTGTGCACGGCCGCGTTCGGCGCCCAGGTGCCCTGCCGTTCGTTCTCCTCGGAGCGGTACGAGGCCAGCAGCAGACGGCCGCCGGGCAGCAGCGCGAGGTGATCCGGTTCGACGGTGATGCGCCGGACCGGACTGCGGCGTTCCGATCTGCCGTCGGCCGTGAGGAGTTCGGCGTCGAAGGGTTCGCCCGGGCGCCGCCCTGCGCCGTTCTGTTCCCGTCCAGGGCCGAGCAGCACGGCGAGTCCGCCGCCCGGGCCGACCGTCCAGGCGAGCACCTGCCGTCCGGCGGCCGTGTCCGCCGCTGGCAGGTGCCACACCTCGACCGGTACCGCGTCCGCCTGTGTCGCGCCCATCCGTACCCTTCCGCCCGTGTGCCGCCGTGCCCTGTGTCCGGTGTCCGGGCGCCATTGTGCCGACCGCGGTTCGGTCCGCGGGCCCGCCGTGGCCGAATCCGCTGCCCGCCGCCGACTGCGGATGCCACCATGGACGGGGACGCGAAGCGGGGAGAGAGGCGGGGTCGATGTCGTACGAGCTGGACCACGTGGTGCTGTGGGTGGCCGATCCGGTGCGGTCGGCGGGCTTCTACCGCGACGTGGTGGGGCTGGAGCCCGTGCGGCTGGCCGAGTACGAGGCGGGCGAGGCGCCGTTCGTGAGCATGCGGATCACGGCCGGCACGCTGATCGACCTGGTGCCGCTGACCGTGGCACCCCGGCTCAACGCCGCTCCCGGTGCGGCCGGCAGCGCCGGCAACAAGGCCAATCACGTCTGCCTGGCGATGTCCGAGGACGACTTCGAGGCGCTGCGCACCCGGCTGGAGGCGGGCGGCCACCCGGTGACCCCGTACGCGGAGAAGTCGTTCGGTGCCCGCGGCGTCGCGCCGCGGACGTACTACTTCGCCGACCCGGACGGGAACGTCCTGGAGGCCCGGTACTACGGCTGATCGCCGGGGCACGCCCTCAGGGCCGATCGCCGCCCGCCGGGGCGCGGGCTTCGGCCGCGAAGCGGGCGACCAGTGGACTGCGGTCGCCGCGCCGGTACGCCAGGCCGACGGAGGTGCGGGCGGTGTCCGGGGAGATCCGGCGGTAGGCGACACCGCGCAGTCGGAACCGCCGCACTCCGGCCGGTGCCAGGGACACCCCGAGGCCGGCCCCGACCAGCGCCGCCACCGTCTGCCACTCCACGGCCCGCTGGGCGACCCGCGGTTCGAACCCGGCCTCCCGGCACACTCCGACGATCCGGTCGTGGACCGTCGGCCCGCATGCCCGCGGCAGCAGGACGAACGGCTCCGCCGCAAGGCCCGACACCGGGACGACCCGTCGGGCCGCCAGCGGGTGCCCGGACGGCAGCACGGCGACGAAGCCCTCCGACAGCAGGGGTTCGACGACCAGGTCCGGGTCCTCGGGCGGCTCGCGCATCAGGCCGACGTCGATCGTGTGCGCGTGCAGCGCCGCCACCTGCGGCGCCGTGGTCATCTCGCGGATCTCCAGCTCCACCCCGGGATGCCCGTCCCGGAAGGCCCGCAGCAGGCCGGGCAGCACGGTCGGCGCCAGGGAGGCCGCGAAGCCGACCAGCAGCCGTCCCGCCTCGCCCGCCGCGACCCGGCGGGCCGCCGACAGCCCGGCCGACACCTCCTCCAGGGCCCGCCGCGCCGCAGGCAGCAGTTCCTCGCCCGCCGCCGTGAGCGCGACCCGCCCCGGTTCCCGGACGAACAGCGGATGGCCCACGCGGTCCTCCAGCCGCCGGATCTGCTGGCTCAGCGGCGGCTGCGCAATGCCCAGCCGCTCGGCGGCCCGCCCGAAGTGCAGTTCCTCGGCGAGCACGGCGAAGGCGTGCAGCTGGTTCAGTGCGAGCTCCGGGCGGCCGTCTTCCATACGCCGAGAGATATCACGAGGGCCGCTGCGGCGTATTGGACGTATCCCTGCAGGCCTGCCTACGGTCGGGGTCATGACGCAGCGACGGACGATCCTCAGCGGCTCCCTCTTCGAGGAGCAGATCGGCTACGCCCGGGCGGTGGTGGACGGCGACCGGGTGCACGTCTCCGGCACCACCGGCTTCGACTACACCGCCATGACCGTCTCCGAGGACGTCGTGGAGCAGGCCGAGCAGTGCCTGCGGAACATCACCGCGGCGCTCGCCGAGGCGGGCTGCACCCTCGCCGACGTCGTCCGGGTGCGCTACCTGCTGCCGGACCGCGCGGACTTCGAGCCCGTCTGGCCGGTGCTGCGCAGCGCGTTCGGCACCGTCCGCCCGGCCGCCACCATGATGGTCTGCGGTCTCGCCGACCCCCGGATGAAGGTGGAGATCGAGGTGGACGCACGGCGGCCCGCCACCGACCGATCGGCGGCGGGCCGGTCGTGGGACGCCGGGTCGAACGGACGGGGAGCGGCTCAGACCGAGTAGCCGAGGCGGCCCACGGTGCGGCGGCGCAGCAGCCGCAGCAGCGGGGCCGGCCGATCGGCGGGAGGTTCACTGCTGCCCCGGGCCAGGCTGGCGAGCCGGTCGGCCTCGTGGCCGCTCACCGCGACCGGCGCACCGATGCCGGGGTCGCGGTGGCCGGACAGCTCGACGAGGGCTGCAACGAGCACGGAGTAGTCGCTCATTCTGAGTTCCTTTCGGTCGATTACCTCTGACCTCAAGGATGACGTGCCGTCATGACACCAGGTTTGCAGGTGAGTCTCACTCTCGTGGCCGATCGGCGACCGGAGGTTACAAGCCGGTGACCGTGCGCCCGACGGTGTTACGGACGGGCGGTCCGGACGAGTTCGGGACGAGCCCGGGGCGTTCGGTCGGAGGGAATCACCGGCCCGCCCCGCGCGTTCAGCGGGCATGACGCTTCCTCCCGGCACCCAGGTCCTGCGCTACGCCGCGTTCACCACCGACCCGTCCGGCGGCAACCCCGCCGGCGTCGTGCCCGATGCGGCCGGGATCGACGACGACACACGGCTCGCGGTGGCCGCCGAGCTCGGCTACTCCGAGACCGCCTTCCTCACCAGGACGGGTGAACGGACCTACGAGGTGCGGTACTTCAGCCCGCTGGCGGAAGTGCCGTTCTGCGGACACGCCACCATCGCCTCGGCGGTGGCGCTCGGCGAGCGGATCGGTCCCGGCCCGCTGCTCTTCGAGACCAAGGCGGGCCCGGTGCCGGTCGACGTCGCCGCCGGTCCGCACGGCGGGCTGAGCGCCACGCTCACCAGCGTCGAGCCCTCCGTCGAGCCGGCCGCCGAGGAGGACGTGGCCGAGGCCCTGGCCGCCCTCGACTGGAGCGCCGACGACCTGGACGAGACGCTGCCGCCGCGGATCGCCTACGCCGGTGCCCGGCACCTGGTGCTCGCCGCCGCCACCCGCAAGCGGCTCGCCGACCTCGCGTACGACTTCGACCGGCTGGCCCGGCTGATGACCCGGCTCGACCTGACCACCGTCCAGCTGGTGCACCGCGTCTCGGACACCGTTTTCCACGTCCGCGACCCCTTCCCGGTCGGCGGGGTCGTGGAGGACCCGGCCACCGGTGCGGCCGCCGCCGCGTTCGGCGCGTACCTGAGCGAGCTGGAGGGCCTGGGGCAGGCCGTCCTCACCCTGCACCAGGGCGAGGACCTCGGCCGCCCGGGGCTGCTCCGCGTCGAACTGCGCGAGGGCGAGCGGCGGGTGCGGGTGAGCGGCGCCGCGGTGCGCATCCCCGACCCGGAGCGGTGACCGCCGCCGGCGGCCGTTCTCCGCGGCCTTCCTCCGCGCGCGTACTACGCAGGGAGTAGGCGCGCCCACCCCGGCGGGCTGACGCCCGGGCGGTGGTTCGGCGGCTAGCCTTCCCGGCATGACCGAGGAACCCCAGCCCTGGCAGCCGCCGTGGGTCCGCGCTTCGAAGGCGGGCTGGCCGGTCGCGTCCTCGGTGCTGGTCGCGGTCGCCCAGACGGTCGGGACGAGCGCGGCGGCCCGGCACCAGGCCGGGCGCCTGCCGCTGGACGCCTTCGGTTACCTGCTGCTCCTGCTCGGGCCGGCGCTGCTGGTCCTCCGGCAGCGCCGGCCGGTCGCCGTCGTGGTCGGCACCACCGCCGTCACCGTCGCCTACCTGTTCGCCGGGTACCCGTACGGGCCGGTCTTCATCAGCCTGGTGGTGGCCGTCTGCGTGGCCGTTCAGCGCGGCCACCGCCGGGCCGCCTGGGCCTGCGCGGGTGCCTTCTACACCGCCCACCTGCTGATCTCCTACGTCCTGCCCGCGGACTGGGTGCGCGGACCGGACTCCCGGCCGACCGGCTGGCAGGAACTCGGCGTCGCCGCCTGGCTGCTGCTGGTGCTCGCGGTCGCGGAGATCCTGCGCTTCCGGGCCGAGCGGATCGAGGCCGTCCGGGCCGCCGCCGAGCAGGCCCAGCGCCGCCGGATCGACGAGGAACGGCTGCGGATGGCCCGCGAACTGCACGACATCCTGGCGCACAGCATCTCGCTCATCCACGTCCAGGCGGGGGTCGCCCTGGAACTGCTCGACAGCAGGCCCGAGCAGGCCAGGACGGCGCTGACCACCATCAAGGCCGCCAGCAAGGAGGCGCTCGGCGAGGTCCGGCAGGTGCTCGGCACCCTGCGCGGCCCGGACGCCGCGGCACCGCGCAGCCCCGCCCCCGGCCTCGACCGGCTGGACGAGCTCGCCCAACAGGCCCGCCGGGCCGGGCTCGCGGTCGCCGTACGCAGCCGCGGCACCGCCCGGCCGTTGCCCCAGGGACTGGACCTGACCGCCTTCCGGATCGTCCAGGAGGCACTCACCAACGTCATCCGGCACTCGGCGGCACGCAGCGCCGACGTGCTGCTGGAGTGGTCGCCCGAGGGGCTCACCGTCCAGGTCGAGGACCCCGGCCCGGCGGGGGCGGGGGAGCCCGGAGGGTCGGGCAGCGGGCTGATCGGCATGCGGGAGCGGGTGTCTGCGGCCGGCGGCACCCTGGAGGCCGGGCCGCGGGCAGAAGGCGGCTTCCGGGTGAGGGCGTGGCTGCCGACGGCGGCGCCGGGCGGTCCGGCACCGTCGGGCGGTCCGGCGGGAGGCGAGGACGCGTGATCCGGGTACTGCTGGTGGACGACCAGGTGCTGGTGCGGGCCGGATTCCGCGCCCTGCTGGACGCCCAGCCCGACCTCGAGGTGGTCGGCGAGGCCGACGACGGCGAGCAGGCCGTCGCACTCGCCGCCGAACTGCACCCCGACGTGGTGCTGATGGACATCCGGATGCCCCGGCTCGACGGTCTGGAGGCCACCCGCCGGATCGGCTCCGACCCGGCGCTGGCCGCCGTCCGGGTGGTCGTGCTGACCACCTTCGAGCTCGACGAGTACGTCTTCGAGGCGCTCCGCTCCGGCGCCGCCGGGTTCCTCGTGAAGGACACCGAACCGGCCGAACTGCTCCGCGCCGTACGGGTGGCCGCGGCGGGCGACGCCCTGCTGTCCCCGGGCGTGACCCGACGGCTGATCGGCGAGTTCGCCGCCCGCTCCAAGTCCCCGCAGACGGGCGGATCGGAGGCGCTCGCCGCCCTCACCGACCGCGAACGGGAGGTGCTCGCCCTGGTCGGGCTGGGGCTCTCCAATGACGACATCGCCCGCCGACTGGTCGTCAGCCCGCTCACCGCCAAGACCCATGTGAGCCGGGCCATGGTGAAGCTCGGCGCCCGCGACCGGGCCCAACTGGTCGTCCTCGCCTACGAGTCGGGACTCGTCAGGCCCGGCTGGCTGGGGTAGCCGGCGGCCGGTGCCGTCGCCGGCTCCAGGGCCGGTGCTGTCCCTGGCAGCAGGGGCGGTGCTGTCCCCGGCTGCAGGGCCCGTGGTGGTGCAGGGTTCAGGACGAACACTCATGCAGGCGGGATGGTGACGGCCCCGGCGGCGGAGAAGACTTCACCGCATGCGAACCCTCCACCGGGCGGCACACCCGCCCGCCACTGCCGCCCTTGCCGTCCTGCTGTCCCTCGCCCCCCTCCTCACCCCGGCACGCGCCCGTGCCGCCGCACGGCGTGCCTCCCGCCGTGCGCCCTGCTGTGCGCCCTGCTGCGCCGGTACGTCCCGGCACCGCCACGGGTACTACGGCGGGAGTACCGCAGGTGCCGCTGGCCGGACGACGCGCAGGGCAGGCCCCGGGCGGGACGCTCGATGCAGTCCCGACACAGCCCTGCATCGAGGAGATGGACACCGTGGACACCCTGCTCGCACACGCCTACGGCCCCTGGCCCGGCCCGTGGATCCTGCTGATCCCGCTGGCCTGGGCTGCCGTGATCCTCCTGGTGGTGCTGATCCTGCGCCGTACGGTCTGGCGCGGCGGCCACGGCCCGGGCGGCCGGTGGCACGGCGGCAGCCCGCTCGCCACCCTCGGCGACCGGTACGCCCGCGGGGAGATCGACGCCGACGAGTACCGGGCCAGGCGCGCGGTGCTGACCGAGGCGGACAAGCGCACCGGCGGTGCACGATGACCGTCGTCGAGCTGCACGCCGCCGCCCGGGTCGCCGACGCGGTCAAGCTGTACGGCATCGGCGAGACGCAGGTCCGCGCCCTGGACCACGTCTCGGTGGAGTTCCCGGCCGGGCGGTTCACCGCCATCATGGGCCCGTCCGGCTCCGGCAAGTCCACCCTGATGCACTGTGTTGCGGGCCTGGACACCCTCACCGCCGGCAGCGCCTACATCGGCGGCACCGAGCTCGGCACCCTCAACGACCGCCGGCTGACCGAGCTGCGCCGCGAGCGCATCGGCTTCGTCTTCCAGTCGTTCAACCTGGTGCCCACCCTCACCGTCCGGGAGAACATCACCCTCCCGCTGGACCTGGCCGGCACGGCACCCGACCGGGACTGGGTGGACGCCCTGATCGACGTGGTCGGCCTCGGCGACCGGCTGCAGCACCGGCCGTCCGAGCTGTCCGGCGGCCAGCAGCAGCGCGTCGCCGTGGCCCGGGCGCTGGCCGGCCGGCCGCACGTGGTCTTCGCGGACGAACCGACCGGCAACCTGGACTCCCGCTCGGGCGCCGAGGTCCTCGGCCTGCTCCGGCAGGCCGTCGACACCATGGGCCAGGCCGTGGTGATGGTCACCCACGACCCCGGCGCCGCCGGCTGGGCCGACCAGGCGCTGTTCCTCGCGGACGGCCGACTGGTCGACAGCATGGACGCGCCCACCGCCGACCGGGTGCTCGACCGTATGAAGGCCTTCGACACCGCGCCCGGCCCCACCGCACCCGGCCCCGCGCCCACCGGCCCCACCGCACCCGGCCCCGCGCCCACCGGCCCCACCGCACCCGGCCGCACCGGGGCCACCACCCTCCGGAGGAGTGAGCGAGGATGAACACCGCCCTGCGGATCGGTCTCCGCTCGGCCCGCGCCCACCGGCGCCGGCTGGTGGGCACCGTGCTCGCCGTCCTGCTCGGCGTCGCCTTCCTGACCGGCACCATGGTGCTCGGCGACACCCTGCGGGCCAACTTCGACACCCTCTTCGCCGACGCCAACGCGGGCACCGGCGCGGTCGTCCGCAGCGCCGACGTGCTGCCGGCCCAGAACGTCCCCGGCGGTGTCCGCGCACCGGTGGACACGGCCCTCGCCGACCGGCTGCGGACGGTGCCCGGGGTGAGCGCCGCCGAGCCGTCCGTCCAGGGCGCCGGCCAGCTCGTCGGACGGAACGGGGAGCCGGTCGGCGGCAAGGGCCCGCCCACCCTGGCCGGCAACTGGCTCGCCGACGGTACCCTCAACCCCTACCGGCTGGCCGAGGGGCGGGCACCCTCCGCACCTGGCGAGGCGGTCGTCAACCGCGGCGCCGCGAAGGCCGGCGACCTGCACGTCGGCGACAGCACCGTGCTGCGCACCCCCGACCCGGTGCGGATCACCGTCGTCGGCATCGCAACGTTCGGCGCGGACGCGGACGGCATGGGCCCGTCCACCTTCACCGGTCTGACCCTCGCCGACGCCGAGAAGTACCTCACCCCCAAGGGCGAGGGCCAGGCCTCGGCGATCCGGCTCCGCTCCGACACCCTGACGCAGCAACAGCTCGTCGACCGGGTGGAGCCGGTGCTGCCGACCGGTGTCGAGGCACTGACCGGCCAGGCCGCGACCGCCGAGTCCACCGCGGACGTCTCCGGCCGCTTCCTGACCATGTTCACCACCCTGCTGCTGGTCTTCGCCGGGATCGCGCTGCTGGTGGCCACCTTCACCATCCACAACACCTTCGCCATCGTGGTGGCGCAGCGGACCCGGGAGAACGCGCTGCTCCGGGCGCTCGGCGCGAGCCGCCGCCAGGTCCTCGGCGGCACCCTGGCGGAGGCGGCCGTCGTCGCGGTGGTCGCCTCGGCGGCGGGCCTGGCCGGCGGCATCGGGGTGGCGGCCGGGCTGAAGGCGCTGTTCGCGGCCCTCGGCTTCTCGCTGCCCACCGGCGGGATGGTGATCGCCGCGGCCTCCGTCGTCCTGCCGCTCACCGTCGGTGTCGTGGTCACCCTGGGCTCCGCCCTGCTGCCGGCCGTCCGGGCCGGCCGCACCGCCCCGCTGGCGGCGCTCCGCGAGAGCTCGGTGGACGACGCGGCGAGCGGCCGCTCCGGCCGGGTCCGTGCAGCACTGGGCGCGGCCCTGCTGGTGGGCGGGGTGCCCGTGGCGGTGGCCGGTGCCACCGACGGGCCGTCGGTGGCCATGACCACCGCGGGCGCGGTGGCCGCGCTGGCCGGCACGGTCGTGCTCGGCCCGGTGGCGGCCGCGGTGGCCGTCCGGGTGCTCGGCGCCCCGCTGCCCCGGCTGCGCGGCGTCAGCGGTGCCCTGGCCCGGCGAAATGCGGCCCGCAACCCCTCGCGGACGGCGGCCACCGCGACCGCGCTGATGGTCGGCGTCGCCGTGGTGACGCTGTTCACCGTCTTCGCCGCCTCGATCCGCGCCACGCTGGACGACACCGTCGACCGCTCCTTCGCGGGCGACCTCGCCGTCACCGCACCCGCCTTCGGCGCCGGCGGCAGCGGCGTCAGCCCGAAGCTCGCCGAGGCCGTGCGCGGCCTGCCCGAGGTCGAGCAGGCCGTGGGCCTCGGCCGGGGTGTCGCCCGGATCGACGGCCACGGCCGGGAGTTGGACATCACCGACCCGGCCCGGCTGCCCGGCGTGGTCGGCCTCGGCCGGGTGGACGGCGACCTCGCCGCCCTGGGCACCGACGGCCTCGCCGTTTCCCGCAGCGAGGCGGCCGAGCGCGGATGGCAGCTGGGCTCGACGGTCTCCGTCGCCTTCACCGACGGCACGCAGCCGTTCACCGTCCGGGCGCTGTACCAGGGCGGCGGCGTGGCCGGCGACTACCTGATGACCCGCCAGGCCTGGGCGCCGCACCGGGTCCAGGACAGCGACACCCTGGTGGCGGTCGCCCTGAAGCCGGGCGTCTCCCTCGCCGAGGGCAAGGCAGCGGTGCAGCACGTCGCGGACGGCTTCGGCAAACCGCAGGTGCAGGACCGCGACGAGTACGCGGCGAGCGCCGCGGGCGGCGTCGACACCATGCTCTCCGTGGTCTACGCCCTGCTCGCCCTGGCCGTCCTGATCGCCCTGCTCGGCATCGCCAACACCCTGACGCTGTCCGTGCACGAGCGCACCCGGGAGCTCGGCCTGCTGCGGGCGGTCGGGCAGACGAGGGGCCAGCTGCGCTCGATGGTCCGCTGGGAGTCGGTGCTGGTCGCGGCGTTCGGCACGGTCGGCGGCCTCGGCCTCGGAGCCTTCCTGGGGTGGGCCCTGGTCCGGGCCTCCGACAGCGCGGGCACCGGCTCCTTCGCCCTCCCGCCCGGGCGGCTCGCCGTGGTGCTGCTGGCCGGCCTGGTGGCCGGCGCGGTCGCCGGGCTGCGCCCGGCCGGCCGGGCGGCCAGGCTGGACGTGCTGCGGGCGATCGCCGCGGACTGACCGGCCCCGTCGGGCCGGGCGCAGGACGGGCGCAACGGCGAGTGGTGCCGCTGCGCCCGTCCGTAACCGCTGTGGCGGTCGATAAGGGTTCGCTGGAGATGCGGTAACAGTCACTTATTGTAGTCACCTGTTACGCTTGGTGGGGGTGACGTCGTCAGGACAAGGGAGGCTCGCGATGGCTCTGCACACCGTGGACGTGGACCGCTCCGACCCGGAGTACCGCGCCTGGCTCAAGGAGGCCGTGCGCAGGGTCCAGGCGGACGCCAACCGCTCCGCCGACACCCACCTGCTGCGCTTCCCGCTCCCCGACGAGTGGGGCATTGACCTCTACCTCAAGGACGAGTCCACCCACCCCACCGGCAGCCTCAAGCACCGGCTGGCCCGCTCGCTCTTCCTGTACGGCCTCTGCAACGGCTGGATCAGACCCGGCAAGCCGGTCATCGAGGCGTCCAGCGGATCGACCGCCGTCTCGGAGGCGTACTTCGCCAAGCTGATCGGCGTCCCGTTCATCGCGGTGATGTCCCGGACGACCAGCCGGGCCAAGATAGAGCTGATCGAGTTCCACGGCGGCCGATGTCACCTCGTCGACGACCCCTGCGAGGTCTACGACGTGTCCGCCCGGCTCGCCGAGGAGACCGGCGGCCACTACATGGACCAGTTCACCTACGCCGAGCGCGCCACCGACTGGCGCGGCAACAACAACATCGCCGAGTCCGTCTTCGCCCAGCTGCGCCTGGAGCCGCACCCCGAGCCGGCCTGGATCGTCGCCACCGCGGGCACCGGCGGCACCTCCGCGACCATCGCCCGGTACGTGCACTACATGCAGTACGACACCCGGATCTGCGTGGCCGACCCGGAGAACTCCTGCTTCTTCGACGGCTGGGTCAACCACGACCCGGACGCGACCTGCACCAGTGGTTCGCGGATCGAGGGCATCGGCCGCCCCCGGATGGAGCCGAGCTTCGTGCCGGGCGCCGTCGACCGCATGATGAAGGTCCCCGATGCCGCCTCGATCGCGGCCGTCCGCGTCCTGGAACGGGTCCTCGGCAAGAAGGCCGGCGCCTCCACCGGCACCGGCCTCTGGAGCGCCCTGCGGATCGTCGCCGAGATGCGCGCCGCCGGCCGTACGGGCAGCATGGTCGCGCTCATCTGCGACCCGGGCGACCGCTACCTCGACAAGTACTACTCCGACGCCTGGCTCGCCGAACAGGGCATCGACATCACCGCCTACGTCGCCGAACTCGACGGATTCCTCGACGGATCGTCGATCGGCCTGGGCTGACCGAACGGCGGGGCGGCGCATCCCGGCCGCCCACCGGAGCCGGAGCCACGACCGGCCGAAGAAATCCCGGCCAGCGATGTCGAGAACCCGTGGCCGGCTCCGTCCCCGCGGTGAACGCGACCACAATGGGTCGCACCAGCACCGAGGAGGAGCACCATGGCCAAGTACCTGCTGCTCAAGCACTACCGCGGCGCCCCGGCGCCGGTGAACGACGTGCCGATGGACCAGTGGACGCCGGAGGAGATCTCGGCGCACATGCAGTACATGAGCGACTTCGCGGCCCGGCTGGAGCGGACCGGCGAGTTCGTCGACGGCCAGGCGCTCGCCCCCGAGGGGACGTTCGTCCGGTACGACGGGGAGGGCCGCCCGCCGGTCACCGACGGCCCGTTCGCCGAGACCAAGGACCTCATCGCCGGCTGGATGGTGATCGACGTCGACAGCTACGAGCGCGCCGTCGAGCTCGCCGGAGAACTGTCGGCCGCCCCCGGGGCGGGCGGGAAGCCCATCCACGAGTGGCTCGAGCTGCGCCCGTTCCTGTCGGCGCCGCCCACCATCACGGAGTGACCTCACCCATGGACGAGGCCCTGCTCCGGAGCCTCACGCCGAGCGTGCTCGGCATCCTCGTCCGCCGCGGAGCCGACTTCGCGGCGGCCGAGGACGCCGTACAGGACGCGCTGCTCGAGGCGGTCCGCGTCTGGCCGGACGACCCGCCCCGGGACCCGAAGGGCTGGCTGGTCACCGTGGCCTGGCGCAAGTTCCTCGACGCGGCCCGGGCGGACACCGCCCGCCGCCGGCGCGAGGACCTCGTCGACGAGGAACCGGCGCCCGGGCCCGCGTCCGGGGTGGACGACACGCTCCGGCTCTACTTCCTGTGCGCCCACCCGTCGCTGACGCCGGCGTCCGCCGTCGCCCTCACGCTGCGCGCCGTCGGCGGGCTGACCACCCGCCAGATCGCCCGGGCGTACCTGGTGCCCGAGGCGACCATGGCGCAGCGGATCAGCCGGGCCAAGCGCACCGTCTCCGGCGTGCGGTTCGACCGGCCGGGCGATGTCGCCACCGTCCTGCGCGTCCTCTACCTGGTCTTCAACGAGGGCTACTCCGGCGACGTCGACCTCGCCGCCGAGGCCATCAGGCTCACCCGGCAGCTCGCGGCCAGGGTCGACCACCCCGAGGTGGCGGGGCTGCTCGCCCTCATGCTGCTCCACCACGCCCGGCGCGCCGGCCGGACGGCGCCCGACGGCAGCCTGGTGCCGCTCGCCGAGCAGGACCGCGGCCGGTGGGACACCGCCTCGATCGCCGAGGGCGTCGAGATCCTGCAGGCGGCCCTCGCCCGCGACCGACTGGGCGAGTTCCAGGCCCAGGCCGCCATCGCGGCACTGCACGCCGACGCGCCCACCGCCGAGGAGACCGACTGGGTGCAGATCGTCGAGTGGTACGACGAGCTCATCCGCCTGACCGACAGCCCGGTCGTCCGGCTCAACCGTGCGGTCGCCGTCGGCGAGGCCGACGGACCGCGCGCCGGGCTGGCGGCGCTCGCGGCGCTGGACGACTCGCTGCCCCGCCGCACCGCGGTGGCGGCGCACCTCCACGAGCGCGACGGCGACCTCGCCACGGCCGCCCGGCTGTACGCCGAGGCGGCCCACCAGGCGCCCAACCTCGCCGAGCGCGACCACCTGGTGCGCCAGGCCGCCAGGCTCAACGCCCGCCGGCGCCGCTGACGGGCCGTTCCCGGGCGGCGACGTGCGCGGATCACCGCGTGCCAGGGGCGTTCTGCGCGCGCCCTTTCCTGAGGAGTCCTCAGCTCTTCCTGACTTTTTCGGTGCGCGGGGATTGACCGTGTCGAAACTCGGGGCCTAGGTTTCCTAAAACTTGCGAACTTGGTTCCGAAAATTTTCGCAAACCGGCTTTCGGTAACCCCACCCCACGCGAAGGGACCCCCCGTGATCAAGGCGACTCGTGCCGCGCTCGCCGGCGCCGCTGCCGCAGCCCTGGCCGTCTCCCTGATGGCCCTGCCCACCGCCTCGGCCGCCACCGGAGGCGAGGACGGCACCTCGACCGGCCGGGCGAAGGACGGCGCACCCCGCACCCTCGGCGAGCTCGGCCGCCGGGCCGGCATCCGGATCGGCACCGCCGTCGACATGTCGGCCCTGGCCGCCGACGCGCCGTACCGGGCCGAGGTCGCAGGCGAGTTCTCCTCGGTGACCCCGGAGAACGTCATGAAGTGGGAGGCGGTCGAGGCCACCCGGGGCAGCTACACCTGGGGCCCCGCCGATGAGTTGATCGACTTCGCCCGCGACAACCGCCAGTTCGTCCGCGGCCACACCCTGGTCTGGCACAGCCAGCTGCCCGCCTGGCTCACCACCGGCACCTTCACCCCCGACGAGCTCCGCGAGATCCTGCACCGTCACATCACCGACGAGGTCACCCACTTCAAGGGCAGGATCTGGCAGTGGGACGTCGTCAACGAGGCCTTCAACGAGGACGGCACCCTGCGCGACAGCATCTGGCTGCGCAACCTCGGCCCCGGCTACATCGCGGACGCCTTCCGCTGGGCCCACGAGGCCGACCCCAAGGCCGAGTTGTACATCAACGACTACAACGTCGAGGGCGTCAACGCGAAGAGCACGGCCCTCCTGGCCCTGGTCACCGAGCTGAAGAAGCAGCGGGTGCCGATCGACGGCGTGGGCGTCCAGGGCCACCTCGCCGTCCAGTACCCGGCCCCGCACGACATCGCCGACAACCTGCGGCGCTTCGACGACCTGGGCCTCGACACCGCGATCACCGAGGCCGACGTCCGCATGGTGCTCCCCGCCGACGCCACCAAGACCGAGGCCCAGGCCGAGGGCTACAGCGTGCTGCTGCAGGGCTGCCTGCTCACCGAGCACTGCACCGACTTCACGGTGTGGGGCTTCACCGACAAGTACTCCTGGGTCCCCGGCACCTTCTCCGGCCAGGGCTCGGCGAACATCCTCACCGAGGACTACCGGCCCAAGCCCGCGTACACGGCGCTCAGCCAGGACCTCCGGCTCGCCGGCCGCGGCTGACCGGCCGGCCTCGAGGGCCGTACGCCGGCCGCCCGGTTCGGACCGACCGGCACACGGGGGCGGGGAAGGAGCGGCGTCAGGCCAGGACGACCTCGCCGATCAGCTCCCGGGCGGCGGCCGCCGCCTCGGCCGGCAGGCCGGCGTCGGTGACCCAGGTGTCGACCTCGGCCAGTTCCGCGAAGGTGGACAGCCCGACCGTGCCCCACTTGGTGTGGTCGGCCACCAGCACCGTACGGCGGGCGGAGGCCACCAGGGCCCGATTGGTCTCCGCCTCCGCCAGGTTGGGCGTGGTCAGCCCGGCCTCCGGCGAGATGCCGTGCGTGCCGAGGAAGAGCAGGTCGAAGCGGAGCTCGCGGATCGCCCGGTCCGCCACCGGCCCGACCAGCGCATCGGAGGGCGTCCGGACGCCCCCGGTGAGCACCACGGTCGCGGCCGGGCCGCCGCCCCGCTGCGCCTGCTCGAAGACGTCCGAGACCCGCACCGAGTTGGTGACCACGGTGAGCCGCTCGATCCCGGTCAGCCGCCGGGCGAGGGCGTAGGTGGTGGTGCCCCCGGAGAGGGCGATCGCCGACCCGGGGGAGACCATCCGGGCGGCGGCGCGGGCGATCTGCTCCTTGGCGGACAGCTCCAACGCCGACTTCGCCTCGAAGCCGGGCTCGTGGGTGCGGGCCGGCCCGGCCGGCACCGCCCCGCCGTGCACCTTCTCGACGGCGCCGGAGCGGGCCAGCGCGTCGAGGTCCCGACGGATCGTCATGTCGGACACGTTCAGCTGCTTGGTGAGCTCGTTGACCCGGACGCCGCCGCGCCGCCGGATCTCGTCGAGGATCAGCGCACGGCGCTGTTCGGCGAGCAGCTGGGCGTTGTCGGTCACGGGTTCTCCTCGGGTCGTCTCCCGGCCCATCCTTGCACGTGACCGGCGCGCGACGGCCGGGAGCGGTCGAAGCCGTCCGGCACCTGCGCGGTACGGGGACCGGTTCAGACGGGCAGGTCCTCGGGGACGAGCAGCTGCAGCTCCTCGGTGGACGGGTCGGCGAGCTGGGCGACCCGCATCGCGTGCCGTTCCACCATCGTCTCGAACACCTGCCTGGCGGTCCGGCCGTTGCCGAACGCCGGGCCGCGCTCCAGCGAGGCGAAGTGCTCCCGCAGCGCCTTCTCGGTGGGCTCGGCCAGCTCGTACTCGTGCTCGGCGCACTGCGCGCGGGCGATCTCCAGCAGTTCGTCGGCGCTGTAGTCGGGGAAGGTGACGGTGCGGGAGAAGCGCGAGGACAGCCCGGGGTTGGCCGCCAGGAAGCGTTCCATCTCGGCGGTGTAGCCGGCGACGATCACCACGACCTCGTCCCGGTGGTCCTCCATGAGCTTGACCAGGGTGTCGATGGCCTCCCGGCCGAAGTCCCGGCCGCCGTCCTCCGGTGCCAGTGCGTACGCCTCGTCGATGAAGAGCACGCCGCCGCGGGCCCGGTCGAAGGCGGCCGCGGTGCGGATCGCGGTGGAGCCGATGTGCTCGCCGACCAGGTCGACCCGGGCCACCTCCACCAGGTGGCCGCGCTGCAGCACGCCGAGCGCGGCCAGGATCTCGCCGTACAGCCGGGCGACCGTGGTCTTGCCGGTGCCGGGGGCGCCGGTGAAGACCAGGTGCCGTCGGAGCGAGGGCGCCTTGAGTCCGGCCTGGCGGCGGCGCCGGCCGACGGTGATCAGATCGATCAGGGCGCGCACCTCCTGCTTGACGGTGGCCAGGCCGATCAGGGCGTCCAGGTCGGCGAGCGTCTCGTCGGCGGGGCGGCAGTCCGGGATCGGGGCGATCGCGGCGGGGCCGGAGGCGGGCCCGGCGCTGGTCAGCCGGGCGGTGGCCGGTACGAGCGCCGGGCCGGGCAGTCCGGCGGCGGGGCCGAGCCCGAACCCGGGCACACCGGGTGGCACCAGCGGCGGCGGAGGCACGAGCGTCCCGGCGAAGGAGGGGGAGGGGGCGGCGGGTAGTGCGGCGCGCGGCAGCGGGAGTGCGGGCGGCGGCGGGGGCACGTCGTCCGAGACGCAGCCCTCGGTGACCGGCCCCGCCTCGGAGAACTCGAAGCCGGCCCGCCCGTTCTGCTCCGCCCGGCAGCGGGTGAGCACCGTGCGGCAGCCGTCGATGACGTGGAAGCCGAAACCGCGGCCGTGCGAGACCCGGAAGTCCTCGAAGGTGCCGCGGCCCTGGGCGGAGACGTACACGCCCGCGTCGCCCGCACCGCGGACGGTGCATTCGCGCAGCACCGGGTCGGCGCCCTTGGCGACGATCACGCCGGTGGCGACGTCGGCGATCTCGCAGCCGGTCAGCAGGCCGCCGCTGCCGTGGTCGCGGAACCACAGCCCGGTGCCCGCCTCCTGGATGCGGCAGTCGGTCAGGTCGGCGGCGGCGCCGCCGCTCACCGAGACCGCGGAGGAGCGGATGCGGCTGAACGAGCAGTCGGCGGCGCTCGCCCGGGAGTCACGGTCGAGGACGAACAGGGCGTCCGGCAGGTCGTGCAGCGAGCAGTCGGCGAGGGAGACCCGGGCGCCGTCGCTCACCCAGAGCGCCGGGTAGTCGCCGCCCGCGGAGTGGATCTCGCTGCCCTCGGCCTCCACCTCGGTGTCGGCGTCCCAGACCGAGAGGGCGCCGCGGCCGAAGCCGTGCAGGGTGCACCGTTCGAGCCGCAGCCGGGCGCGGCCGCGCAGGTCGGCGGCGTTCTCCGGCAGGTCGTGGATGCGGCAGCCGGTGAGCAGCAGTTCGGCCTCGCTGTCCAGGGTGAGGCCGTTGCCGGTGACGCGGTGCACGGTGCAGTCGGTGAGCCGGCCGACGGCGCCGTCCTCGGCCTGGACACCGCTGCCGCGGATCTCGTAGATCTCGCAGCCGGTGAGTTCGGCGCCGCTGCCGGCGCCGGTGAGCAGCAGTCCGGCGCCGCCGGCGTGGTGGATGCGGCAGCGGTCGAGCACGGCGGCGGCACCGCCGAGCACGGCGATCCCGGCCTGGCCGGCGGCGGACACCTCCGACTCCTGCAGTCCGGCCCGGGCGCCGGCGCGCAGCCGTACGCCGAGGCCGGCCGGGTTGGCGACGGTGCAGCCGCGCAGGACGGCGGAGGCGCCCTCGGCGAGTTCGACGCCGGCCGAGGCCTGGGTGTCGATCCGGCAGGTGTTCAGCCGGGCGCCGTCCGCGGTGACGAGGACGGCGGGCAGCGAGCGGTCGGAGCCCTCGACGGTGAGGTCCTGCACGGTGGCGGCGGCGGTGACGGTGAGCGGCACGCCGGCCGGCGGGTTGATCCGGACGCTGCCGGGGCCCCCGGCGGCCAGGACGGTGACCGGCTTGTCGAGCAGCACCGCCTCGCGGAAGGTGCCGGGCCGCACGGTCACGGTGTCGCCGGGTTCGGCGGCCTCCAGGGCTTCCCGGAGCGTGTCGTACTCGCCGGCGCGGCGGCGCCAGCGGGACCCGCTGTCCTGCGTGACCCGGACCCTGAGCTCTGTCATGCGGTCTGTCGTCCCCACCTTCGTCATCGGCCCTGCGGATGGTCGGCCGCCTGCGCGGGTGCCCCGCTGCGGCAGGGGCGCCGTCCGCGCACTACAACGAGTGGGCGTCGGCGCGGTGCCGGTCAGCGCCGGGTGTCGGGCCGCGGGCGCGGGCCCTCCTCCAGCACGGTGACCTCGTCGCCGACCCGGAGGGTGCCGAGGACGTCGCCGACGGACCCCTCCGGACGCTCCGGAATGAGGTTCTGACCGAAGACCAGCTTCTTGCCGAACCGCCGCCGGCGGCCGAGCGTCAGCAGCGGCTCGGGCCCGCGCCGCTCGCCGGTCTCCTGGTCGGTGGTGGTGACCACGCAGCGCCCGCAGGGCTTGACCACCCGGAAGACCACCTCGCCGACCCTGATCCGGCGCCAGCCGTCCTCGGCCCACGGCTCGGTGCCGGAGACGACCAGGTTGGGGCGGAAGCGCTCCATCGGCAGCGGCTCGGCCCGCCGGTCGCCGTCGGGGTGGTCCGCGGCGAGGTGCCCGTTGAGCGCGTCCAGCGAGGCGGTGGTGGCGAGCAGCAGCGGGTAGCCGTCGGCCATGCTGGTGGTCTCGCCGGGCCGGCCGTACTCGGGGTCGATCTGCCGGCCGGTGGCCGGGGCCTCGAGGTGCAGCAGACGGACGTCGCCGAGCCGCTCGGCGAACCAGACCTGCACCTCCTTGGCCGCCTCGACCGCGGGGAACAGGGTGCCGAAGACGTCGCCCTGCGCGGCCTGGTCGCCGGCGGCGGTGCCGGGCACGGGGACGCGGATCGTCGCTCCGGACGGGTCGGTGACGGTCAGCGAGCCGTCGGGGTGCGGCTGGGTCCGGTACTGGCCGAGGGACGGCTCGTCCCGCTGGGTCACGGCGCGGCCGGTCGGGCCGGCGAGCATCCATCGGCGGTCCCCGGCGAGACCCCACGGTTCCACCCGGGCACTGTCGGGGCTCAGCCGGTAGGTCGACTTGACGGGGTAGACGTGGAGAGCTGTCAGCTGCGGCATGCCCCCATCCTGCCAGCCGCCGGCAGTGCTCCGGTGCCGCGGCCGGGAATGCACGGAGGCCGCCCGGTCCGCCTGGTACGGCGGTCCGGACGGCCCCCGGAGGAAGACCTCGGTGCCTGCTCCCCCGGCGCCCTCGTTCGCCGGGGTGGTGCGGGTGGGTCAGCCGGCCTGCGGGTAGTACGCGGGGCCGGGGTACTGCTGCTGGACGGGACGGACCGGGGCGACCGGTGCCGCCGGGCGCAGCTGGTTGCCGCCGAAGCTCTGGTCGGCGAAACCCTGCTGCTGGCCCTGGCCGAAACCCTGCGCGCCGAACTGGCCGGTCATCCCGGTCGGTGCCGACGCGAAGCTGTTCTGGCCGCCGAAGCTCTGGCCGGCCTGGTAGCCGCCCTGGGGCGACTGGAGGGCCGGCGCCTGCGGACGCTGCGGGGGGAGGTACGGCTGCTGGCCGTACCCGGGGACGGCCGGCTGCGGCGCCGACCCGTACATCGACGGCGCGGACTGCGCCGGGATGTACGAGGTGGCGGGGCCGCTGCTGGGGCCGGGGCCCAGGGCGAGGCGGGCCGGCGGCAGGGCGGGCAGGTTGGAGGCGGCCGGGCTGTCGAAGCCGGTGCCGTAACCGCTGCCGTAGCTGCTGCTGTAGCCGGAGCCGTAGGTGGCCGGGGGCAGGGCCGCCGGCACGTTGATGGGCGCGATCTGCGGGACACCGCGTTCTGCGACGAGGCTGTCGTAGATGGGCGTGCCGGAGGAGAAGGACGGAGAGGGGTAGCCGACTCCGTCGTAGGAGCGGGGCGAGGTCATGGGGCATACCGTAAGCCCACAACGTGCCTGCTGAGGAGAGTGGAACGGGGGGGATTTCGACCGTTCACACAGTCTTCGCTCGATTGGAACGCTCGAAAGCAGGCAAATCCGACATATCCTCGGCTACTTCAGGCCATCATCCGGGCCTGACCCCCGGTCGAACGCGGGGCGAACCGGCGGCATCGATCCGACGGACCCCGCGCCGTCCGAACCGGAGGGCGTGCGGAGCACCCCGCACGCCCTGTGGATCACCCGGCCGGACGTCGGCCGGGAAACCGCCGGTCAGCGCACGTGGACGGGCTGCGCCGGGAACCACGGCCGGCCGGCCGGCTCCGAGGTGCAGTGCGCACAGCGGACGGCCGCCGCCGGAACCGTGCTCAGGCAGTCGGGGCAGTCGGTCTTCGCCACCGGCGCGTCCTTGCGCGGCTCGAACCGCGCCTGCAGCCGGCCGACCGGCAGCACCACGGCGAAGTAGATCACCGCGGCGATCAGCACGAAGCCGATCAGTGCGTTGAGGAACGCCCCGTACGGGAACACCGTGCCGGCGACGGTGAACGCCTCCTTGCTGTGGTCGCCGACCGCCCCGCTGGCGATGCCGATCAGCGGAGTCAGGAACGCCGTCACGAAGCCCGTCACCACGGCCGTGAAGGCCGCCCCGATGCGATGCCGACCGCCAGGTCGACGACGTTGCCGCGCAGCAGGAAGCTGCGGAATCCCTTGAACACCGGGTGACTCCTCGAGAGTGCGTCGAGCCGCGCCGACGCGGCCGGGCCCCGCAGGGCCCGACCGGCATCCTGCCGAGGCGGGAGGGCCGCGGTCCAACCGCCGTCACCCGTTCCGCCCAGTCGTCGTACTGCAGGCGCCCACAGCGCCGCACGGAGGCTCGAAGGCCTCCGCCGGCTCCCCGGGTCAGACACCCGCCTCCCGCAGCCGCCCGGCCTGCGCCTGGACCTTCACCACCGCACCCGCGACCCGGCGCACCGCGTCCGCGTCCATGTGCGACCACAGCGGCACCGTGAGCACCGAGTCGGCCAGCCGGTCGGTCAGCGGCAGCGCCTTCGCCTGCCCCAGGTGCGCATAGGCCTTCTGCCGGTGCACCGGCGGGTGGAAGTAGCGGCGGCTGTCCACGCCCTCGGCCTTCAGCGCCCGGCCCAGCTGCGCCGCACCGAGCCCGAAGGCGGCGTCGTCCACGATCAGCGTGAGGTCCTTGAAGGTCGAGGTGTCGCCCGGCTCCGGCAGGGCGAGCCGCAGGCCCGGCAGCCCGGCAACGGCGGCCGCGAACACCTCCACCAGCGCCCCGCGGTGCGCCACCCGCTCTGGCAGCCCGGTCAGCGAGGCCAGGCCGACCGCCGCGTGCAGCTCGCTCATCCGCGCGTTCAGGCCCGGGAACAGCGTGTCGTAGTCGCCCGGGTTGCCGTAGTCGCGGGCGGTGCGCAGGGTTGCGGCGAGCGAGGCGTCCCGGGTGGCGACCAGGCCGCCCTCACCGGCCACCGCGACCTTCGTCGGGCTCATCGAGAACACCTCGGCCAGCCCGAAGCCGCCGATCGGCACCCCGCCGCGGGCGCTGCCGAAGCCGTGCGCGGCGTCGTAGACCAGCGGCATTCCGGCCGCGTCGGCGACCTGTTGCAGCCGCTCCACCTGGCAGGGCGTGCCGTAGACGTGGGTGGCCATCAGCGCGGCCGGCCGGTCGGCGGCCTTCAGCCGGGCCTCGGCGTCCTCCGGGTCGAGGGTGATGTCCTGCTCGCGGGCCTCGGCGAACAGCGGGGTGCCGCCCGCCCAGTGCGCGGCGTGCGCGGTCGCCGAGAAGGTGAAGCCGGGCATCAGCACCGGCCGCCCGCCGCCCACCCCGGCGGCCTGCAGCACCAGCATCAGGCCGGCCGTGCAGTTGGACACCGCCACCACGTGCTGCACGCCGAGCAGTTCGGCGGCGCGTTCCTCGAGTTCGGCGACCGTCCGGCCGTTGGTGAGCTGCCCGCTCTCCAGCACGGCGGCGATCCTGGCCAGCGCCTCCTCGCTGTGCGGCACCTTGACGCGGGTCAGTGGCAGGCCGTCGGGGAAGGCGGGGGTGCCGCCGAGGGCGGCGGGCGTGTCGAGGTCGGTGGTCGTCATGGTCGGGTCGATCCCCCCTGGGTCGATGTGGTGCCGGATGCCGGCCGTCCGCCGGGTGCCGGCGCGCTGCCGGCCGTCGGCGCAGTGCCGGGTGGAGGTGGTGCGTCCGGACCGCCGGTGCGGACCGGGGCTTCCTGCGCCGCGGCGCCCGTCCGCCCGCCCCACTGCCCGGGCTGCACCCGCCACAGCGGCGGCCGGGAGTGCGCGCGGGCCTTCGGGCGGTCCCCGTCGGGCCGCGGCACGGCGAGCAGCACCAGCACCAGCGGCAGCACCTGCACGCGTTCGCGCGACAGGATGCCCATGTTGTTGATGGTCGAGAAGGCCCAGCAGAACAACAGCGAGTAGACCAGCGTGAAGGCGATGTACGAGCGCCGCAGGAACCACCGCGGCACCTGGCTCAGCCGAGGCCAGCTGCGGATGAACAGCACCATCAGCGCGAAGCACTCCACGGACTGCACGAGGTTCTGGACGTTCGACGCCTCGAACGGGAACGGCCGGAACAGCACGCTGATCACGGCCACCGGGAGACCGGCGGGATTCAGGCTGACCTGTGGCGACTCCTCGTCCGCCGCCCCCTGGTTGATCACCGACCCGCCCTGCGAGGTCCGCCGCGAGGTCTCCGACAGCACCTGGTTGACGCTGTCGCCGCCGGTGCCGCTCGTCCCGAAGAACGTGGACACCTGCTGCAGCATCAGCATCACCATCACGCCCAGCACCGCGACGGTCAGGATCGTCCGCAGCGGGCCGAGCGCGCTCACCTGCTGCGGCCGCCGCCGCAGCACGTACGCCACCGTCAGGCCCGCGCCGGCCAGCACCGTCACGTGCGGGCGGACCATCGCCGTGCCCAGCGAGCCCAGCGCGATGCAGAGGAACGCGCCGAACCGGCGGTCCAGCAGCCGCGCCACCCCGTAGGTGGTCAGGCCCAGGCAGAACATCATCCAGGCGTCCTTACCGATGCTGGACGGCCAGAACAGCAGCGACGGCAGGAAGAACACCAGCTTGGCGTACCGCCGGGAGTCCGCCTCCGGGAAGGCGATCTGCAGCGCCCGCCAGAACAGCAGCAGGCCCCAGAAGCCGAACCAGGAGAACACCAGGAACCCGCCGACCAGCGAAGGCCCGGTGATCGCGTACACCACGCCGGTCACGATGATGACGAAGCCGGTGCCAGCGACCTTCATCCCCAGGTCGTAGTGGAACGTGCCGGACAGCGGGTTGTGGCTGCCCAGGAACAGTGCCAGCTCGGTGCCCCGCTGGTGGTACATCTTGGCGTCGGCCGCGCCGCCGTACAGCACGAAGGCCATCAGGTACCGCGGGAAGGCGCACAGCAGCTTCAGCGCCATCGCCAGCATCAGCAGCCGGAAGACGTCCTTCTCCGGGTTGGCCGCCGCCACCCGCGCCAGGATCGGCGTGCCGATCGCCATCAGCGCGGGCAGCACCAGCAGCGCCCCCCAGGTGTCGTAGCCGGTGTGCACCATGGCCAGGACGAACACCGTCACGTAGCCGATCACCAGGCCGCCCGCGACCGCCGACGACCACGGCACCCGCCGCGACAAGGCGGCCAGCGCCGTCCGGCCGGGCAGCAGGCGGGCCGCCGCCGCGGCCGGAGCCGCCATCAGAAGACCTCCAGATCGCCCAGGTTGAACCGCCAGTCCGCGGGGGTGCGGGCCGCCGCGAGCGGGCCGGACGGGGACCGCGCGGCCAGCACCATGCCGGTGCGCGGCACGGTCAGGTACCCGGCCCGCCGGGCGGCGGCGGCCGCCTCCGTGCCGGCCGCCAGGTGCCCGGCCACGTGGTCGCAGCCCGCCCGGGCGGCCTCCCGCAGCAGCCGGGCCGCACTGCCCCGGTCGCCCGGACGGACGATCACGTCGGCCAGCGTGAACTCGTGCAGCGGCCCGCGCCGGCGCGGCCGGCCGACGGCCAGCCCGGCGAGCTCGCCGCCGCGGTGGCAGGTGACCACCCGGTAGTCCAGGCCCGGGGCGTCGCCGTACCGCCAGCGCAGGAAGTCCGCGGTGCGGCGCACCGCCAGGCGGGTGTCGGTGACGTCGGCGGCGGCCCGCTCCCGCAGCAGCTCGTCCAGGCCGGTGCGCGGCCCCGCGAACCACTCGGCGGCGGTCGGCAGCGCGCAGACGAGCGGCCGTTCGCCGCCGCCGGAGCGCCGCGCCAGCGCCGCCCGCACCCCCAGGGCGAACGCGGCGGGCCGCGCCACCCGGACGGCGATCGGCACCCGGCCGAGCTCCTGCCAGCCCATTTTCAGATAGCCCGGCAGGCTGTTGCCGTTCGGGGTGTTGAAGACCAGCTCGGCCTCCGCCGAGACCTCCTCCAGCAGCCGCAGCGTGAGGTCCCGGAAGATCCCGCGGCCCTGGAAGTCCGGGTGGGTGGCGGTGTCCACCGGGCGGACGGCGGGCACCGCCCGGCCGCCCGACTGCCACTGCCACCGCAGGAACAGCCGCACCCCGGCGAGGCGCCCGTCCGCGTGCTCGGCCACCAGCCCGGGGCTGGAGCCGAACGGATTCTGCCGGTGCTTCCACTCGAAGAACTCGGCACTGCGCGTACCGGTCGGCCCGCCCGCCAGCGAGGCGGTCAGCAGATCCAGCACGGCGGGCGTGTCGGCGTCCCTCAGCGGACGGTACGTCAGCCCGGCGCTTGATGCGGTCATCTGGGTCTTCGGCTCCATGTCGTCTCGCTCGCCCGGCCCGGCGGGCCGGCCGCCACCCCGGTCAGCGGGCCAGCACCCGGGCGTACACCTGCTCGATCGCGCGCTGCGCCCCGGCCACGTCGAAGCCGCGGGACCGCTCCCGGGCCGCCTTGCCGAGGCGCTCGCGCAGCCCCTCGTCGGCGGCCAGCCGGCCGAGCGCCGCGGCCAGCGCCGCCGGGTCGCCGGGCGGCACCAGCAGGCCCTGCTCGCCGTCGTCCAGCACCTCCGGCATGCCGCCCACCCGGGTCACCACCGAGGGCAGGCCGCTGGTCATCGCCTCCATCAGGGCGACCGGCAGGCCCTCCTGGCGGGAGCTCAGGGTGAACACGTCCAGTGCGGGCAGCAGCGCGGGCACGTCCGGCCGGGATCCGGCGAACACCACCCCCGCCCCGGCCCCCGCCCGCAGCTCCGCCTCCAGCGGGCCGGCGCCGATCAGCACCAGGGCCGCCGACGGGTGCTCGCGGCGCAGCAGGTCGAAGGCGGCGAGCAGGCCGGCCTGGTCCTTCTTGGCGGTCAGGTTGCCGACCGTGCCCACCACCAGCGCGTCCTGCGGCAGGCCGAGTTCGGTGCGCGCGGCGGCCCGGGCGGCCGGCCCCTCGGGCGCGCCGGCGAGGTCCGGGCCGTGGTGCACCACCGTCACCCAGCCCTCGGCCGGGCGGCGCCGGGCGATGGTGGCCGCCACCGCGTGCGAGACCGCGACCACCGCGTCGTTGCGCCGGTACGTCAGCGCATTGGCCCAGCGGGTCGCCGTCCGGTAGCGCTCCCAGACGTTGTGCTCGGTGTGCACCAGCCGCGGCGCCCGCGGCCCGAACGCGGCGAGCCGGGCCGCCACCGCGGGGATCGGCATGTGCGAGTGCACCAGGTCGTAGCGCCGCTCGGAGAGCAGCCGCCGCAGCCGCACCGGCCAGAGCGCTCCCGGCGCCCCGCCCAGGCAGTGCACCCGCACCCCGGCCGCCTCCAGCGCCGGCACCAGGGCGTCCTTGTACGGCAGCACGTACGCGACCTCGATCTCGTACCGCTCGGTGTCGGCGTGCCGGGCGCAGTTGAGCAGCAGCTGTTCGGCGCCGCCCCGGCCGAGCCCCTTGGCAAGCCAGAGCACCCGCCGCCGGCCGCTCACCGGTCCTCGATTTCGCGCAGCTGGAGGGTGGTCTCCGCGACCGACTCGGCGGGGCGGCGGGCCCAGCTGGGCGCCGCCCGGTGGTGCTCCTCGGCGACCGCCGGGTCGGGCCGCGGCGCACGCTCCGCAGCCGCCGGTGCGGCCGGCTCCTCGGCGGGCGCCGGCACCGGCGCGGGCGCGGGCCGCTCGGCCGCCGCGCGGGCGGACGGGCCGCCGGTGCGGCCGATCAGCAGCGCGCCGGTGCGCAGCCCGTCCCGCTTCAGCCGCCGCCCGGACGGGCCGATGGTGCCGAGCAGCGCCACGCCGGCCACCGGCACACCGGTCCGGGCCAGCAGCTCGGAGACCCGGTCGGCCTGCTCCGGCGTCACGTTCCCGGCCAGCGCCGTCACCAGCACCGCGTCGGAGTGCTGGACCAGGTCGTAGGCGTCGTTGGCGTGCAGCAGCGGCGAGGTGTCGATGAGCACCACGTCGGCGTGCTCCCTGGCCCGGCGCAGCACCTCGCCGGCCCGCAGCACCAGCGCCGCCGGGTAGGCGGTGGTGTTGCCGCCGGTGATCAGGCGGACGCCGTCCACCCCGGTCTCCCGGATCAGGTCGTCCAGGGCGGGCAGCCGCTCGCCGCTGAGGAGTTCGGCCATGCCCGGGCCGTCGCCGACACCGAAGTGCAGGTGGGCCTGCGGGTGGCGGAAGTCGCAGTCGAGGACCAGCACCGCGCGGCCGGTCTCGGCGAGCGCCGCGGCCAGGTTGGCGACGGTGGTGGTGCGGCCGTCACCGCTGCGCCCGGACATCACCAGGACCACCGGCGCCGGGCCGGTGCGGGCCTTCCTGGCCGTCCCGGTGCGCTCCTGGCCGGGCCGGCCGGAGAGCGACTCGGGGCCGGTCAGCAGCAGGGTGGAGCGCAGCGAGCGGTACGCCTCGGCGGCCGGGTCGGAGGGGCGGGCCACCACCAGCGGCTCGCGCAGCCGCCGCAGCCGCCGGCCGAGCTGCGGGATCTCGCCGATGACCGGCAGGTTGAAGGCCTCCTCGGTGGCGTTGCGGGTGCGCAGCCGGGTGTCCATCCGGCTGAGCATCAGCGCGGCGACCACGCCGAGCGACAGGCCGAGGACGACCGCCAGCGAGAGCCGCACGCCGCGGCTGGGGGAGGTGAGCAGGCTGCCGCCGGCCTCCTTGGCGTCGATGCTGCCCCACTGCTGGATGGCGTCGGTCTGGCTGTAGTTCTGCAGGGTGCTGATGTCGGTGAGGGTCTTGGTGAGCGCGTTCAGGGCGGCGGTCAGCTGCGGCTGGAGCTTCGGCTGGTCGGCGGCGCCGGCCTTGGTGAAGGCGTGCTGGAGGCTGTTGACCTGATCCTGCTGGCTGTCGGCCTGCGCCCGGAGCCGCTTGATCGACTCGTCGGCGCTCTTCTTCGACTCCTGGCTGTAGCCGTTGATGGTGGCCTCGGAGAGCGCCGCCGCGAGGTCGGTGCAGGTCTGCTGGGTCGGCCCGGTGGTGGTGAAGACCAGCATCTGGGTGGAGGCCGCGGTGACCGTCCGGCGGGCGGCGAGGGCGGCCACGTCGGTCATCCCGAGCTTCTTGGCGGCGGTCGTGGTCACGTCCGAGCCCTGCGCGTAGCTGAGCACCTGGTCGGCGCGGACGGACTCGCCGGCGCCGGCGACCGGTGTGATCGCGACCTTGCACTGCCACTTGCCGTCGTCCACGGCGTCGCCCGCCGGGGTGAGCAGGAAGCCGATGATCAGCGCCGCGACGGTGCAGCCGACCAGCAGCCGCCAGTAGCGCCGCAGGACGGTGAAGTGGTTTGCCGGTTCCACCGGTTGGTTCCCCTCGCGATCGTGGTGCGGGCACGCGGCGGACAGGTCGGGCCGCGTCGTCGGCGGACCCCGGTGGCGCCGGGTGCGGTGAGGCTGGACGGGACGGCCCCGGGAGCCCCGGGGTGCGCGGTCAGGTGGCGGCCGGTAACGCATCCGGTCGGCGGGTGCCCGGCGGCAGGCCGGCGCATCGTGGCTGTCGAAGTGACATCAGGCCCCCTGACGGCGTCGCCCACCCGGCCGCCCCGGCCCGGATGCCTCGCGCGGATCGCCGTGCCCCCCGGCTGCCCGCTTCCCCCCTGCGATGCTTGCCGTCGCGGACCTGCGGCGCAAGCGCTTTGACGATTCTCGGCAGGGCGCATTTCGGCGCTCCCGCACGCCCTGCAATGGTTCCGGCTGGATTGTCCGAGTTTGACGGTGCGTCAACCCGCCGTGCGAATCAGCCCCTCGCCGGCGCCCGGCGCAGCGACCGCTCGTAGAAGCCGACCATCTGCGCGGACACCTGCGACAGGGTGAACGAGGCCAGGAACCGCGCCCGCGCCGCCTTCACCCGCACCCGGGCCGCCGCCGTGTCGTCCAGCGCCGACACCAGCGCCCCGGCCAGCTCGGCCGGCCGCTCCGGCGGCACCAGCAGCGCGTAGTCCTCCGAGCCGACCGTCTCCCGCAGCGCCGGCACGTCCGCGCACACCAGCGGCACCCCGACGCCCATCGCCTCCATCGCCGCGCTGCCCAGCCCCTCCCACCGGGAGGGCACCGCGAAGGCGTCCGCCGCGGCCATCAGGTCGTACACGTCGCCGCGCGGCCCCAGGAAACGCACCTGCCCTGCCCGGCCCGCCAGCTCCTCCAGCCGCGCCGTCTCCGTCCCCGGGCTGCCCGCCAGCAGCAGCACCGCCTCCGGCACCTGCCGGCGCACCTGCGCGAACGCCTCCACCAGCACGTCCAGGCCCTTCTGGTACTGCTGCCGGGCCGCGGCCAGCACCACCGGGGTGTCCTCCGCCAGCCCCAGCGCCACCCGCACCGCGGCCCGCCGCTCCGGCGTCACCGAACCCAGCAGCTCCGGGTCGCGCCCGCGCGGCACCACGTCGATCCGGTCCGGCGACACCCGCAGCCGCCGCGCCATCGACGAGGCGACGTGCCGGGTCAGCGCATGGAACCGGCGGGTGCCCTGGGCGGTCGCCGCATCCACCGCCTGCGCCGCCCGCACCTTCCACGGCGACAGCCCCCGCGCGTGCAGGTGCTCCGGCCCGTACGAGGAGTTCACCAGGCTCGACACCACCGGCGTCCCCGCCGCCAGCGCCGCCGCCCGGCCCAGCACGTCCGACTCGTACAGCGTCGTGTGCACCAGGTCCGGCCGGTGCTCGCGGACCAGCCGGCGCAGCCCCGCCGCCGTCCCCGCCCGCCCCGCCCGGTGCACCCCGAACACCCGCGCCCCCGCCGCCACCAGCTGCGGCTGGAACCCGTCCGGCGACTCCTTCAGGTACGCGACGTCCAACCGCACCCCCGAGCGCACCAGGTGCGGCGCCATCGCCGCCAGCCCCTGCTCGGCACCGCCGATCCGGTGCAGGCTGTCGATCACATAGAGCACATGCACAGCAGCGACCCCCCGGGAACCCCGGCGCGGCAGGTCTCCCGCCCGTCCCGCGCACTGACAGGCGCTCAGCATCCCAGCCCCGGCCCGCCTCCGCCAGGAAATCCGGCAGGAGGGCCCGCGCGGCCCGCACCCCGCGCACCCCGCCG
The DNA here is from genome assembly GCF_040680995.1 of Kitasatospora sp. NPDC051914. NCBI lineage: Bacteria > Bacillati > Actinomycetota > Actinomycetes > Kitasatosporales > Streptomycetaceae > Kitasatospora > Kitasatospora sp. NPDC051914. The sequence continues at coordinate 27,334 of NZ_JBFAXX010000048.1, read as the reverse complement.
GCCCGCCCGCCCCGATCCCGGCAACCACCTGCGCGGCGCGGGCGGGCTGTGCCAGGGTCGGGGCATGCCAGCCGCCGAGTCAGCGCAGCCCGCCGTCCTGCACCTGGTCACCGACCCGCGGCGGCGCGGCGCGCAGAACCTCGCCCGCGACCTGCACGCCGAACTGCTGCGCCGCGGCCACCGCTCCGAACTGCGCTCCCTCCAGCCGCACCCCGACGCGCCCGACACCCGGGACGCGCCCCCGCTCGGCGCCACCCGCTACCACCCGGCCACCCTGCGGGCCCTGCGCGCCGCCGCCCGCCGCGCCGACGTCGTCGTCGCCCACGGCTCCTCCACCCTCCCGGCCTGCGCCGCCGCCCTGCTCGGCACCCGCACCCCCTTCGTCTACGTCAACATCGGCGACCCCCGGCACTGGACGGCCACCCCCGCCCGCCGCCTGCGCACCGGCCTCCTGCTGCGCCGCGCCGCCGCCGTCGCCGCCATCTCCGACGGCGCCCGCACCGTCCTCCTCGACCACTTCCGGCTCCCCGCCCGTACGGTGCGCACCATCCCCAACGGCCGCGCCGCCGACCGCTACCCGCCCGCCGCCGACCCGGACGACCGGCGCGCCGCCCGCGCCGCCCTCGGCCTGCCCGCCGACGGGCCGCTGCTCGCCTGGGTCGGCGCCCTCGCCGGGGAGAAGCGCCCCGACCTCGCGATCGACGCCCTGGCCAAGATCCCCGGCGTCCACCTCGCCCTGGCCGGCGACGGCCCGCTGCGCGCCGCCACCGCCGCCCGCGACACCACCGGCCGGGCCACCTTCCTCGGCACCCTCGCCGACCCAGCACCGCTCTACCGGGCCGCCGACGCCCTGCTGCTCACCAGCGACAGCGAAGGCGTGCCCGGCGTGCTGATCGAAGCCGCCCTGGCTGGCCTGCCCGCCGTCGCCACCGACGTCGGCTGGGTCCGCGACGTCGTCCTGGACGGCGTCACCGGCACCCTCGTCCCGCCCGGCGACGCCGCCGCCCTCGCCGTCGCCGCCGAGAAGCTGCTCGCCGACGCCCACGGCGCACTCGGCGCCGCCGCCCGCCGCCACGCCCTCGCCCGCTTCGACCTCGCCGTCGTCACCGACGCCTGGCAACAACTCCTCACCGAAACCGCCCGCCGCTGAAACGAGGTGCTCGGGCGGGCACTTCAGGGGCGCGACCGTTCACCTGCAACTGCCTGTCCGCCACGGGCGGCCGGGCGCATACTGTGCTCCGCGGCTCGCACCCGCGCGACAGGGCCACCCCGGACCCGGCCCGGCTGTGCCGCGGCGGGGGGTGTGCGGTGGCGGTACTCGCGATCATCGTCGGAGTGGGCCTGCTCTGGCTGATCACCGGCGTCCGGGTGGTCCAGCAGTACGAGCGCGGCGTGGTCTTCCGGCTCGGCCAGGTCCGCGGGCAGGTCCGCGGCCCCGGCCCCACCCTGCTCATCCCGGTCGTCGACCGGATGCGCAAGGTCAACGTCCAGGTCATCACCATGCCGGTGCCCGCGCAGGAGGGCATCACCCGCGACAACGTCTCCGTCCGGGTCGACGCCGTGGTCTACTTCCGGGTCGTCGAGCCGATCCGCGCCACCGTCGACGTGCAGAACTACATGTTCGCCATGTCCCAGGTCGCCCAGACCTCGCTGCGCTCCATCATCGGCAAGAGCGAGCTCGACGACCTGCTCTCCGGCCGCGAGGGCCTCCACCGCGGCCTCGAACTCATGCTGGAGAGCCCGGCGGTGGGCTGGGGCGTGCACATCGACCGGGTCGAGATCAAGGACGTCGCGCTGCCCGACTCGATGAAGCGCTCGATGGCCCGCCAGGCGGAGGCCGACCGCGAGCGCCGCGCCCGCATCATCACCGCCGACGGCGAGTTCCAGGCCGCCGCCAAGCTCGCCGAGGCCGCCACCGTCATGGACGCCACCCCGGCCGCCCTGCAGCTGCGCCTGCTGCAGACCGTCGTCGAGGTCGCCGCCGAGAAGAACTCCACCCTGGTGCTGCCCTTCCCGGTCGAGCTGCTGCGCTTCTTCGACGCCGGCGCCGCCAAGGCCGCAGCCGCCGCGGCGACACCCGCCGTGCCCCACCAGGCCGCCGCACCCGCGGACCCGCCGGCACCGGAGGCGTGATCGGTTCAGGGGCGCGGGGAACTGCGCAATCCGGATGCGGGCTGCCGTACGGACCAGGGCCCGGCCCGAACCGTATTGACGGCCACTCCCGGCCTGCGCAGTTCCCCGCGCCCCTATGGGTGGGCCCCGCGCCCTACGGGGAAGCCCTGCACTCGGCCGATCGGGCGAATCCGTCCCCGACCGCCCCGCACCGGCTGGATCATGACGCGACGCCACTGCCAGGCTGGCGCCCGTGAAGCTGCTGCGCACCGCCACCGCCCTGCTCGCCCTCACCGCCGGCCTCGCCCCGGGCACCGCCGCGGCCGCCGCCCCCGACACCCCGCGGGACGGCGCCCACGCCCTGCACCCGGGCCACCCGCAGCGCACCGCGGCCCAGCACCAGGAGGCCGTGGAGTTCTTCTGGTACGGCTGCAAGCACTGCGCCCTGTTCGAGGAGCCGCTGGAGCGCTGGGCCGCCCGGCACAGCGCGGACGTCCTGCTGCGCCGCGTCCCCGCCGTCTGGCCCGGCGGCCCCGACGAGCAGCGCCAACTCGGCCACGCCCGGCTGTACTACACGCTGGAGAGGCTCGGAGAGGTCGACCGGCTGCAGGCCGCGGCGTTCCGGGCCGTCCGCGAGCGCCGCGCCGACCTCGCCACCGAGTCCGGTGCCGAGGCCTGGGCGCTCACCCAGGGCGTGGACACCGCCGCCTTCCGGGCCGCGTACCGCTCCGCCGAGGTGGACCGCCTGGTCGCCGACGCCCCCGAGCAGCTCGTCCGGAACCGCATCACCGAGATCCCGACCGTGCTGATCGGCTCCGGCCGGACGTCCCCGACCGGCGCGGGCGGTGTCGAGCGGATGCCGGACGCCATGGACGGCCTCGTCGAGCACCGCTGAGCCCCCTGCCGCCGACCCGTCCCACCTTCACCGAACAAGCCCCTGGCGCGCACACCTTGTGCCAGAGTGGACGCCCGGGCCGCACCTCCGCTGAGCTGCGGCCCACCGGCATCCACATGCGAGAGGGCGGGGGCCCGTGGGGGGACACAGCACGCAGGTCGTCGACGGGGGCGGGACGGAGACGGCGGTCCGGCCGGCCGTGCCCGAAGGACCGCCGCCGGAGCTGGTCTTCAAACGTCGGCTGCGCCCGGCGCAGACCGCCCGCGAACTCTGGGCCGCCCGCGAACTCGTCCGCGCCCTCGCCGAACGCGACCTGCGCGCCCGCTACAAGCAGGCCGTCCTCGGCTTCGCCTGGGCGGTGCTCACCCCGCTCGCGCTGTGCGCCATCTTCACCCTGGTCTTCCACCGGGCCGTGAAGATCGACACCGGCGGGGTGTCCTACCCGCTGTTCGCCTACGTCGGCCTGATCGTCTGGCAGTTCTTCAGCAACACCATGAACCAGGGCGCGCTGAGCCTCGCCAACAACCTCAGCCTGCTCAACAAGGTGTACTGCCCGCGCGAGGTCTTCCCGCTGGCCACCATGCTGGTCGCCTCCGTCGACATGCTGATCGGCGTCGGCGTGCTCGGCGTGCTCTTCCTGGCCACCTGGACGGCCCCGGCCGCGACCGCCCTGTGGGTGCTGCCGCTGCTCGCGATCCAGTTCGCCTTCACCTACGGCGTGGCGCTGATCCTCTCCGTCGCGGTGGTGTACCTGCGCGACGTCCGCCACCTGCTGCCGATCATCACGCAGATGGGCGTCTTCGCGACCCCGGTCGCGTACCCGCTGGCCCGGATCCCCGCCCGGATGCAGGAGATCTACTGCGGCGTCAACCCGCTCGGCGCCGTCATCGAGGGCTACCGCCGCGCCCTGCTGTACGGCCAGGCCCCCGACGCCCGCCTCACCGTCATCGCCGCGGTGTCCTCGCTGGTCTTCCTGGTCGGCGGCTACCTGTTCTTCAAGAAGCTGGAAACGGGGATCGCCGATGTCGCGTGAGTACGAGCTGGGCACCATCCGCACCGAGCACGTCTGGAAGCGCTTCAAGGCCGACCAGCAGCGGATGCTGCTGCGCGACAAGGTCGAGTCGATGGCCCGCCGGCTGCGCGGCGGCCGCGGCGAGGACTGGCGCTGGGCGCTGCGCGACATCAACCTGCACATCGAACCCGGCGAGTCTGTCGGCCTGATCGGCTCCAACGGCTCCGGCAAGTCCACCCTGCTGAAGATGCTGACCCGGGTGATGTACCCGTACGGCGGCATCATCGACGTCCGCGGCCGGATCGGCGCCCTGATCGAGATCCGGGCCGGCATCCACCCGGACCTCACCGGCCGGGAGAACGTCTACCTGTTCGGCGCGCTGCTCGGCCTCAAGCGCCGCGAAGTCGCGTCCCGCTTCGACGACATCGTCGAGTTCGCCCGCCTCGGCGGCGCCATCGACCGGCAGGTCAAGTTCTACTCCTCCGGCATGCAGATGCGCCTCGGCTTCGCCGTCGCCGCCTACCTGGAGCCGCACGTCCTGCTGGTCGACGAGGTGCTCGCCGTCGGCGACGCCGTCTTCCAGCAGCGCTGCCTGGACCGGATGCGAGAGGTCGCCGAGCAGGGCACCACCATCGTCTTCGTCTCCCACGACCTGCCCGCCGTCCAGTCCATCTGCCGCCGCGGCGTCTGGCTGGAGCAGGGCACCGTCCGGGTCGACGCCGGGATCAAGGACGCCCTCGCCGGGTACCGCGACTCCATCGAGGCCCAGTCCGAGGCCTCCGCCCGCACCGGCGAGCCGCTCCAACTGCTCAAGTACGAGGTCACCGGCGAAGACCGCGAGAACCTCGTCACCGACGAGCCGATGACCGTCGAACTCACCCTCGGCGGCGACTACCGCGGCGACGCCACCCTGCACCTCGGCGTCAGCGAGGGCACCTCCAGCCCGATCTTCCAGATCAGCCACGAGATCCGGCTCACCGGCGACGACCACCACGTCGCCTGCGTGATACCCCGCCTCCCGCTGCCCCGCGGCCGCTACACCCTCTGGGCGGGCGTCTACTCCATCGGCAAGACCGACGGCGGCACCCTGATGAGCTGGCACTCCGTCGGACAGTTCGACGTGTTCGGCCCCATGCTGGACACCCCGCCGCGCGCCGTGGTGCTGGCCGCGCCGGTCTTCGTCCCGCACCACTGGGAGGAGTGACCGCGGTGAGACCCGTCCGGGTGCTCGTGCACCTCAACAACCTCGCCCTCGGCGGCGCCCAGCTCAACGCCGTGGACATCGCCCGCACCATGCGCGACCGCGGCCATCACCCGGTGCTCTTCGCCCAGGGCGTCGCCGGCGACGCACCCCTGGTCGGGGTCGCCGCCGGCCACGGCCTCGACGTCGTGGTGGCCGGCGGCCCGGACACTCCGCACGCCGAGGTCCGCCGCAGGATGCAGAAGCTGGCGGACGAACACGGCAGCGAACTGATCCACGCCTGGGAGGTACGGGCCGCCCGCAACGGCTTCTTCGGGCCCGGTCGGCTCGGCCGGATCCCCGTCGTCACCACCTTCTACGGCATCCGCATGCTGCGCGGCATGCCCAGGCACCAGCCGCTCGTCCTCGGTCTCGGCGCCCTCGTCGGCGACGGCAGGGCCTTCGGCCACCGCGACGTCCGCCTCGTCGAACCGCCCGTCAACACCGGCACCGACGCCCCCGGCCAGGTCGACGGCGCCGCCTGGCGCCGCGAACACGGCATTGGGGACGAGGAGTTGCTCCTCGCCATCGTCACCCGCCTGGTGCCCGACCTGGAGAAGGACGCCGGCGCCGAACTCACCGTCGACGCCGTCCGCAGGCTCGACGACCCCCGGGTCCGCCTCGCCGTCGTCGGCGCCGGCCCCAGCCTGGAGCGGCTGCGCGCCCGCGCCGCCGAGGCCAACGCCGCTCTCGGACGCGAAGCCGTCCTCGTCCCGGGCCAGATGGCCGACCCCCGGCCCGCCTACGACGCCGCCGACATCGTCCTCGGCATGGGCGGCTCCGCCCTCCGCGGCCTGGCCTTCGCCAAGCCCGTCGTCGTCCACGGCGCCGCCGGCTACACCGCCGTCCACGAACCCGGCCCGCTCGTCGAACCGCACGCCTCCCGCTGCATGTACGGCTTCGGCGACGGCAGCCGCGACCCCGGGCCGCTCGCCGAACAGCTCCGCAGCCTCCTCGACGACCCCGGCCGCCGCACCGAACTCGGCCGCTGGGGACGCGAATGGGTGGTCGGCCGGTTCTCGCTCGACAGCGTCACCAGCGCCTTCGAACAGCTCTACCTCGAAGTGCTGGCAGCCCCGCCCGGCCCCGCCCGCTGGCTGCGCGACCTCGAGCAGATGACCCGCTACGAGTTCACCAAGCCCACCGCACTGCGCCTGCTCGGACGGTGACCCGCCGTCCGGCATTCCCAGTGATCGGACCCGTCGATCCGGCGTTGTAACGGCGTTGCCGCAGCTGGCAGCATCCATACGTCGGGTCGTTCGCGGGCGTAGCGCGCGGCGACCGCTCCGCCCTCCTTCCAACCAAGGGATCTGACAGCATGTCACGCGAGATCAGCGTCGCCATCGCCTACCACTCCGGCTACGGCCACACCGCCCGCCAGGCCGAGTTCGTCCGCCAGGGCGCGGAGGACGTTCCGGGCACCACCGTCCACCTGATCGCCGTCGACCAGATCACCGACGAGCAGTGGGAGCAGCTCGACGCCGCCGACGCCATCATCTTCGGCTCGCCGACCTACCTGGGCGACGTGTCGGCGGCCTTCCGCACCTTCGTCGAGAAGACCAGCGGCCGCTGGATGAAGCAGCAGTGGAAGGACAAGCTGGCCGCCGGCTTCGTCAACTCCGGCGCCAAGAGCGGCGACAAGCTGCACAGCCTGCAGTCGCTGTCGCTGTTCGCCGCCCAGCACAGCATGATGTGGGTCAACCTCGGCCTGCTGCCCGGCTGGAACAAGTCCACCGCCTCCGAGTTCGACCTGAACCGCCTCGGCGTGTGGCTCGGCGCCGCCGCCCAGTCCAACGGCGACCAGGGCGCCGACGCCATGCACAAGTCCGACCTGGCCACCGCCGAGCACCTCGGCCGCCGCGTCGCCGAGCAGGCCCACCGCATCTCGGCCTGACGCCGGGGGCACCTCCCGGCCGAAGGCCGGGGGAGAACTGCGCGCAGTGGCAAGGCACATGGTCGATGCCTTCCGACTCGCGCAGTTCTCCGCTCCCCCGTTCCGGGCGGCCCTACTTGTACGTGCGGCCCTTCCAGGCCGCTCCCCGGCCGCGCCAGTGCTGTACCGCCGAGTCGACCGTCATCAGCAGGTACAGCCCCGCCGTGAACGGCAGCAGCAGCGCCTCCGCCGCCGGCCGCCCGTAGTACCGCTCCATGGGGACGAACGTCCCCGCCGTCACCGCCCAGGCGGCGCCGCCGAGGGCAGCCGTCCACGCCGACCCCGAGGCCGCCCCGGCGACCACCGCAACGACCGGCACCAGGTACACCAGGGCCAGCCCCAGGACCGTCCCGGCCAGCAGCACCGGCGAGTACCGCAGCTGGGCGTAGGCACTGCGCGACACCATCCGCCACAGCTCCGCCAGCCGCGGGTAGGGCCGCACGCTGTCCACCTGTTCGGCGAGCCCGAGCCAGGTCCGGCCGCCGGTGCGTTTCACCGCCCGGGCGAGGTTGACGTCGTCGATGACGGCCCCGCGGATCGCGGCCACGCCGCCCGCCCGCTCCAGCGCCTCCCGCCGGACGAGGGTGCAGCCGCCCGCCGCGGCGGCGGTCGCGGCCCCGGGCCGGTTGCTCCACCGGAACGGGTACAGCTGGGCGAAGAAGTACACGAAGGCCGGGACGATCAGCCGCTCCCACCGGGTCTCCACCCGCAGCCGGGCCATCTGCGAGACCAGGTCGAGGCCGTTCGCCTCGGCGGCGGCGACCAGGTCGGCGAGCAGGGTCGGGCCGTGGGCGATGTCGGCGTCGGTGAGCAGCAGGTGGTCGGTGTCGCCGGCGAGTTCGACGCCGTGCCGCAGGGCCCAGAGCTTGCCCGTCCAGCCGTCGGGGAGCGGGGGAGGGGTGGTGACGGTCAGCGGCAGCCCGCCGCCCTCGCCGAGCTGTCCGGCGATCGCGCCGGTGCCGTCGGAGCTGTGGTCGTCGACGAGGATCACCCGGGCCGAGCCGGGGTACTTCTGGGCGAGCAGCCCGGGCAGCGAGTGCGGCAGTACGGCGGCCTCGTCCCGGGCGGGCACCACCACGGCGACCGACGGCCACCTGCGCGGCACGGGCCGGGGCGGCAGCCGCTGGTCGGTGCGCCAGAACATGCCGTGGCAGCAGGCCAGCCACACCCAGACGGCCAGGGACAGCGCGGACACCCACTGCAGCACGGTCACGCTGGCAGTCTGCCGCACCGGATCCGTCCGCAGCGGTTCCCGTGCGGGACGGTTCGGTAGAGTCGTCCCCTGTGAAGATCGCACTGGTGGACTCCGGACTCGGACTGCTCGCGGCCGCCGCCGCCCTGCGCCGGCTGCGCCCCGACGCGGACCTGGTGCTGTCCTCCGACCCCGACGGCATGCCCTGGGGCCCGCGCACCCCGGAGGACATCGCCGAGCACGCCCTGGCCTGTGCCCGGGCGGCCGCCGCCCTCGAGCCGCACGCCCTGGTGGTGGCCTGCAACACCGCCTCCGTGCACGGCCTGGCCCGGCTGCGGGCCGAGCTGGAGCCGGGCCTGCCGGTGATCGGCACCGTCCCCGCGATCAAGCCGGCCGCGGCCGAGGGCGGCAGGGTCGCGATCTGGGCCACCCCGGCCACCACCGGCAGCGCCTACCAGCGCGGCCTGATCGCGGACTTCGGCGGCTCCGCCGAGGTCGCCGAGGTGGCCTGCCCGGGCCTCGCGGACGCCGTGGAGCGCGGCGACCGGGCCGCCGTCACGGCCGCCGTCGCCGATGCCGCGTCCCGCACCCCGGCCGGCACCACCGGCGTCGTCCTCGGCTGCACCCACTACGAACTCGTCCGGGACGAGATCCGTGCCGCGCTCGCCGACTCCGCCGCCCCCGGCCTGCGGCTGTACGGCTCCGCGGACGCGGTGGCCGCCCAGGCGCTGCGCCGGCTCGACGGTGCGGGCGTCACCGCGGGCGGCGGAACGCTGACCGTGCTGCACAGCGGCCGTCCGACCGTCCTGTCCGAGGCCGCCGCCCGCTACCCGGAGGGCCGGCTGATCTCGAGCCCCGTCCCGGCCTGAGCCGCCGCCCGGCGGCGATTGCACCGTTCCGGCCCGCCGACGGGCCGTCCGTTCGTAGGGTGACGGCATGACCGAAACGATCACCTTCGACCGGCTGTGCAACTTCCGCGACCTCGGCGGCCACCGGACGGCGGACGGCCGCACCGTCCGACCCGGCCTGCTCTACCGTTCCGACTCGCTGGGCAAGCTGGACGGCTCCGACCTGGACCGCTTCCGGGCGCTCGGCATCCGTACGGTGATCGACCTGCGCTACCCGTGGGAGATCGCGCAGACCGCCCGCATCCCGGACTTCCCCGGGCTGGCCTTCCACAACCTGTCGATCGAGCACCGCCCGTACGACCAGGCCGCCCTCGGGCCGGACGTCGACCCCGGCCCGTACCTCGCCGAGCGCTACGCCGAGGTCGCCGAGGACGGCGCCGGCGAACTGGCCGAGGTGCTGGGGGTGATCGCCGCCGCGGACGCCCCGCTGGCCTTCCACTGCTACTCGGGCAAGGACCGGACGGGCATCGTGGCGGCCCTCGTCCTCACCCTGCTCGGCGTCGCGGAGGAGGACATCCTGGCCGACTTCGCCCGGACCGAGCACGCCACCGCCACGCTGGTCGCCGAGTGGCACGCCCGCCACCCCGACCTCACCCTCGTCTGGCCCGGCTACGGCCGCGCACCCGCAGACATCATGCGCCGCTTCCTCGCCGCCCTGACCACCCGCTACGGCTCCGTCGCCGCCTACGCCGCCACCCGTCTCGGAGCCGACGACACCCTGACCGCCTCCCTCCGCACCCGCCTCCTCACCCCCTGACAGCCAACGGGCAACGGGAAACCCACCAGGGGCGCGGGGAACGGCGCGAGTCGGAAGGCATCGAGCGTCTGCCTTCCCACTGCGCGCAGTTCCCCGCGCCCCTGTTTTTGTGGCCGGCCCGTATGCCTCTGCTAGACCGTTGCCCCGCGCCAGCGCTGCACGGCCGGCTCCAGCCCCGAGAGGATGGTGTCGAAGCGCCTCGTCCCGGTCGTGGAGTCGACCTGCAGCCGGCTGATCTGCAGCGGATGGGCGGGCAGTCGGGGGCCGAGCCGGTGGTCGGAGAGGAAGCCCAGGCGGTAGCCGAGCCGCCGCAGCACCGCGTCGGCCCGCGGGTCGTACCCGCCGTCCGGGTAGGCGAAGGCGGTGGGCGCCTCGCCGAGCCACTGGGTGAGGGCCAGGTGGGCCGCGGTGATCTCGGTCTGCACGGTGGAGTCGTCGCAGCGGCTCAGGCAGGGGTGGCCCAGGGTGTGGTTGCCGATGGCGATGTCGGCGGCCTGCAGGGCCCGGAGGTCCTCGGGGTGCAGCTGCTCCTGCCGCGGCGGCAGCCGGTCCGCGCTGACCCGCAGCTCCTGCAGGCAGCGCCGGCGGTCCGGGTCGGGCAGCTCGCGCAGACGGGCGAGCAGCCGCCCGGTGGCCCTGCCGGGCAGCAGCCGGGCCCGGCCGCCGTGCCGGGCGAGGTAGGCGGCCTCGTGCCACCAGAACGGCCGGTCGGTGCCGATGAGCTCGGCGATCACGAAGGCGGCGGCCGGGATGCCGCGGGCGGCGAGGAGGGGCAGGGCGTGGGTGAAGACGGTGCGGTCGGCGTCGTCGAAGGTGATGAGCACCGAGCGCGGCGGCAGCGGGCGGCCCTCGGTGACGGCCCGCTCGACGGCCGTCAGCGAGACCGGGTTGGCGAGCCGGCGCAGCCGGTCCAGCTGGGCGCCGAAGGAGCGCGGGTCGGTGACGCCGTGGTAGGCGAGGACGGCGAGCCGCTGGGCCGCGCGGGCCCGGAAGAGGGGCTGGACCGGGGTGAGGCGGAGCCAGCTGCCGCGGTTGCGCAGCGGGGCGCGGTCGTGGGTGTGCACAGGGTCGCGTCGGACGGTCGTGGTCGGCAGGGCGCTGACGGTCGTCGAATCGGAGTACGGCACGCGGTTCCCCCCTAGGTCGCCGCAGTACGGCGTGGCGGTACCGTCGGCAGGCGGAGCCCGGCCTCCGACCCCGGGTGCGGCGGCTCCGCCCCCGGTGTGATCCGGTCCGCGCCGAGGACTCCCTGCCCGGCTGCGAACGGCTCCTGGATCGCTCAATGTAATGGAGACCCACGGGCCCGACGGATGGTTGTACGGTCGTCGGCGAAATTTCGTCCGTCGTGCGCGGGCGCTTTTCCGGCGCTCTCGTGGACACTGGGCGGTATGCCGGGGGAGGGGTGCTCGGATAGCGTGGAGGACATGGTGCACACGGATGGTCACGAGTCCCTGACTCGATGGGCACGGATGTGGAGCGGGTGCGCGCTGGAGCGCCACAAGCTGCTTCTCACGCTGGTCGGTGCCGCCTGCATCGTGGTGGGCATCCTGGTGGCCGTCCTGGTGCCGGAGAGCGACGGTCCGGCCTGGGCGATGGCGGTCGCGGGTTGCCTGGCGGCCGGTGTCGTGGTGCTGGCTCGGGTCGCCGTGGCCTGGCTGCGCAAGCCCGCCCGGGTCGGCTGACGGACCCCTCCCGGCCGCTCCGCCTCTCCGGCCCTCTCGAGCCCGGTCCCACGAGCCCGGTCCCCTCGCGCCCCCTGCGCCGGCCCCGCGTGCGAGCGCCCCGATTCCCGCCCGCCCGCGCCCCGATTCCCGCCCGCCCGCGCCTCCGATTCCTGGCCGGAAAGCGCCCGGGAATGACCGGACCGGCCGGTTTTCGGCCCGCCTACCCGCTTCTTTCACATTTTCGGGGCAGCAGCCCCACACTTCCCCCTACTGTGGTTCCCGCCCGGGCGCCACCACCCCGGGCACGGGCCGGTACGACGGCGCCGGGGAGGGCGCCGCGGAGGGGAGAACGATGGGGACGACCGCCGCGCCCGCGGCTGCCGGAGGGTTCCGCACCACGCTCAAGCGCGGCCTGGCCCGCGCCGCCGGCTCGGTGCCCGGAGAAGGCGCCACCTTCCTCATCTACCACCGGATCGGCGGCGGCACCGCCGACGAGCTCGACGTCGCGACCGTCGACTTCACCGCCCAGCTGGACCTGCTCGCCGAGCTGCCGCCCGGCCGGGTCGTCTCCATCGACGAGGCCGGCGACCGGCTTGCCGCCGACCGCCGCACCCCGAGCACCGTGCTGACCTTCGACGACGGCTTCGCCGACGTGTACGAGCGGGCCTGGCCGCTGCTCAAGGAGCGCGGCCTGCCGTTCACCGTCTACCTGGCCAGCGGGCACGTCGGCGGCGAGATGCGCTGGGAGGGCTCGACCGCCAAGGGCCCGGCCGCGCCCGGCCTCGGCTGGGAGCAGCTGCGCGAGATGGCCGACTCCGGCCTGTGCACGGTCGCCAACCACACCCGCACCCACGCCCGGCCCGTCCTGCTGACCACCGCCGAGCTCGACGGCTGCAACGACGACGTGGAGCAGCACCTCGGCACCCGGCCCCGGCACTTCGCCTACACCTGGGGCGTGCCGGTGCCGCACATGGCCGTCGCCCTGCGGGCCCGGTTCCGCACCGCCGCCACCGGCGAGGTCGGCCGCAACCTGCCCGGCTCGGACCCGGCCCGGTTCTGCCGGGTGCCCGTCCGCCGCACCGACCCGATCGACTTCTTCCGCGCCAAGCTCCACGGTCGGCTGATCCCCGAGCGCGCCTACGCCCGGATCGTGGCCACCGCCAAGGCGGTGGGCGCCCGTGCCTGAGCCCGCCGTGACCGGCGTCCCCGCCGGCGCCCCGCGTCCCGCGCCCCGGCTGCGCGGCCCGGGCGGCCGCCCGCTGCGGGTCGCCCACCTGACCACCGTCGACATGAGCCTGCAGCTGCTGCTCGCCACCGAGCTCACGGTCGACGTGGAGGCCGGCTTCGAGACCTACGGGATCAGCGCACCCGGCCCGTACGTGCCGCAGCTGGAGGCGATCGGGGTGCGGCACGAGCCGCTGCACTCGCTGACCCGCTCCTGGCAGCCGCGGGCCGACGCGGCCGCCGGCCGGGAGCTGCTCGCCGTGCTGCACCGCATCCGGCCGGACGTGCTGCACACGCACAACCCCAAGACCGGGGTGCTGGGCCGGATCCTCGGCCGGCTGGCCGGCGTCCCGGTGGTGGTCAACACCTGCCACGGGCTCTGGGCGCAGGCCCATGACCCGTGGGCGAAGCGCGCCTTCGTGCTCGGCGTGGAGGCGCTGGCCGGCCGGTTCTCGCACGCGGAGCTGTACCAGAACGCCGAGGACCGCCGCACCCTCGCCCGCGCCGTGCCGCGCCACCGCTCACGGGTGGTCGGCAACGGCGTCGACCTGACCAGGTTCACCGAGGACCGCTCGGCCGCCCGCGCCCGGCTGCGGGCCGAGCTCGGGGTGTCCGACGGCGAGCTGCTGGTCGGCGGGGTCGGCCGGCAGGTCGCCGAGAAGGGCATCCGGGAGTACGCCGAGGCGGCCCGGGCCCTCGCCGGCAAGGCCCGCTTCGTCTGGATCGGCCCGCCCGACCCGGACAAGCCGGACGCCCTGGGCGGGCCCGAGAGCGGCGTGGAGTTCCTCGGCGCCCGTTCCGACATGCCCGAGCTGTACGCGGCGCTCGACGTCTTCGTCCTGCCCTCCTACCGCGAGGGCTTCTCACGCTCGGCCATGGAGGCCGCGGCCGGCGGCCTGCCGATGGTCCTGAGCGACATACGCGGCTGCCGGGAGATCGGCACCCACGGCGAGCACCTGCTGCTCGCACCGCCCGGCGACGCCCGGGCGCTCACCACGGCGCTGGACCGGCTCCTCACCGGGCCGGACCTGCGCACCCGGCTCGGCACCGCGGCCCGCAGCAGGGCACTCGCCGAGTTCGACCAGCGCGCGGTCGCCCGGGTCTCGCTCGAGACCTACGCGGCCGTCGCCAGGGTCCGACAGCTGCCCTGGACGGCCGGCTGAGGGGCCCGCACACCACACATCCGTCCTGGGGGGAGAGCATGCAGCCTGTTGGGGGAGGAATCAGGCGTGGCGGTGATCTGCTGATCGCCGCGACGGCCGGGATCGTCGCGATCCCGCTCGGCCTGCTCGTCTACGTGCTGATCCGGTGCACCATGGGCGGGCCGGTGCTGTTCCGGCAGACCCGCACCGGCCGGCACGGCAAGGAGTTCGACATCCTCAAGTTCCGCACCATGCGGGAGAAACGTTACGCCGACGAGCCGGACGCACCACGCATCACCCGGCTCGGCCGCCTGCTGCGCACCACCAGCCTCGACGAACTGCCCCAGCTCTGGAACGTCGCCCGCGGGGAGATGGGCGTCATCGGCCCCCGGCCGACCCTGCCCGAGCAGGTCGTCCACTACTCCGACCGCCAGCGCGGCCGGCTCGCCGTCCGCCCGGGCCTCACCGGCTGGGCCCAGGTCAAGGGCCGCAACTCGATCACCTGGCCCGAGCGCATCGAACTCGACCTCTGGTACATCGCCCACCGCTCCCTCCTCCTCGACCTGCGCATCCTGCTGCTCACCGTCAAGGTGCTGCTCCGCCCCGCCGGCATCACCGCCGCCGGCGGCGTCAACCCCGGCTTCCCCGCCCCCGCCGAGGCACCCGACCTGGTCGTGGTGCCGCTGATGGCCCCGCGGGAGGCCGAGCAGGTCGCCCCGACCGCCGCCGCCACCCGATGATGGAGCCATGACCGACCAGCTGTGGATCGCCGGCGCCGGGGGCGTCGGCCGTGAGGCACTCGACACCGCACTCGCGGCCGGCGTCCCGGTCGCCGGCTTCCTCGACGACCGGGCCCGCGGCACCGAGGTGCGCGGCCTGAAGGTGATCGCCCCGGAGGACCTGCCGCCCGGCAGCCGCTACCTGGTCGGCATCGCCGACCCGGACGTCCGGCTCCGGCTCGCCGCCCTGCTCGACGCGGCGGGCGGCGAGCCCGCCGTGCTCGTCCACCCGCGGGCACTGATCGCCCCGGACACCGAGCTCGCCCCCGGCTGCCTGGTGATGGGCGGCGCGTACATCTCCAGCAGCGTCCGCCTCGGTGCACACGGCCAGGTGCACTACAACGCGACGGTCGGCCACGACGCCGTCCTGGGGGAGCGGGTCACCGTCTATCCGGGCGGCAACGTCTCCGGCTCCGTCCGGCTGGCGGACGGGGCCACCGTCGGCTCCAACGCCGTGGTGCTGCAGGGCCGCACGGTCGGCGCCGGCGCCTTCGTCGGCGCGGCCGCCGTGGTCACCCGGGACATCGCCCCCGGCACCGTCGTCATCGGCTCCCCGGCCCGCCCGCTCCACCGGCCGGCGGTCGGCTGACGAAGGCCCGACCCGGCTACGGGGGCTAGGGTCGCTCCATGGCCATCCCGAGCTTTCTCGCCGAACTCCGTGCCCTCGTCGGCACCCGTCCGCTCTGGCTCTCCGGCGTTGCCGCCGTGATCGTCGACGACCGCGGCCGCGTCCTGCTCAACCGCCGCAGCGACAACGGCAGATGGGCGCTGATCGGCGGCATCCTCGACCCGGGCGAGCAGCCCGCCGAGGGCCTCGCCCGGGAGGTGCTGGAGGAGACCGGGGTGCACGTGGAGCCCGAGCGGCTGACCTCGGTGACCGTCTCCCCGCTGGTGGAGTACCCGAACGGCGACCGCGCCCAGTACCTCGACCTCACCTTCCGCTGCCGGCTGCTGGCCGGCGAGCCGCGGGTGAACGACGACGAGTCGCTGGAGGTCGGCTGGTTCGCCCCGGACGCGCTGCCCCCGCTGGACGACTACGCCCGGCACCGGCTGGCCCTCGCCCTGGCCGGTGCCGAGCACACCGTCTTCTCCTTCGAACCGCAGGTCAGCAGGAGCTGAACCACTCCGCGGTGCGTTCCAGGCCCTCCCGCAGCGGCACCGGCCGGACGTCCGGGAACAGCTCGCGCAGCCGTCCGTTGTCGGCCTGCGAGTCCCGGACGTCCCCCGCGCGCGGCTCGGTGTGCTCGGTCTCCAGCGGCCGGCCGAGCACCGAGCCCAGCTCGCCGATCAGCTCCATCAGGGTCGTCCGGGTGCCGAACGCCAGGTTCACCGGGTCCGGGTGGACGACCCGGCGCAGCACCGCCTCGGTCAGCACCTGGGCGACCGTGCCGACGTAGGTGAAGTCGCGGCTCTGCCCGCCGTCGCCGTGCACCGTCAGCGGACGGCCGGCCAGCGCCGCGTCCAGGAAGGCCGGCACCACCGCCGCGTACGCGTGCCCGGCAGGCTGCAGCGGGCCGAACACGTTGAAGAACCGCAGCGGCAGCACACCCAGCCCGTAGCAGTGGTGGTAGGCCGCCAGGTACGCCTCGGTGGCCAGCTTGCTCACCGCGTACGGACTCATCGGGGCGGTGCGCATCGTCTCGCGCTTGGGAAGCTCGCGGTTGGCGCCGTACACCGAGGACGAGGAGGCCGCCGCCACGTACAGGCCGCCCGCGCGGCGGGCCGCCTCCAGCACCTGCAGGGTGCCGGTGGCGTTGGCGTGGTGGCTGGCCAGCGGGTCGGCCACGGACCGGGGGACGGAGGGCAGGGCCGCCAGGTGCACCACCGCGTCGGCGCCCGCGAACGCCTCGTCGAGCAGTGCCGCGTCCAGGATCGTGCCCTGGTGGAAGGCGACGTCCAGGCCCTCCAGATTGGCCTTGTCGCCGGTGGACAGGTCGTCCACCACCCGGACCTCCGCGACCTCGGGCCGGGCCAGCAGGGCCCGCGCCAGATTGGCGCCGATGAAGCCGGCTCCGCCGGTGACGACCACGCGCATGCTGGGACTCCCCCCGTTCGGCCGGAGCCTCTCCCCGCCCCGCGCTCCCGGCCGATGCTAGCGGCGGCACCCGCCGCCGGGTGGTCGTTCCATCACAAATGGGGCCGACCGGTCCCGGATCGGTCGGCAACAGGGCCCGCGGCGTCGCGTGCCGACAGCTCTCGCCCGGCCGCACATCCCTCGTCGCACGCAGCGCCGCTGCGCTCTCCTCACGATGCACGCCCGGACTCGGCTCTCGACCCGCTCCTTGTTCCGCGCTCCCTATTGCCGACCGATCTTGTGCTGGCGGTAGGTCTCCTCGGCCGCGTCCAGCACCGCCGCCAGGTCGCCGCCCGCCGTCGCGGTCACCACCGCCGCCACCGCGCCCTCCACGAACGGGGCGTCCGCGAACCGCACCGGGAAGGGCAGCCCGTGCTCGTCCGCGTCCGCGAGCAGCGCCAGCACCGTGGAGACCGCGCTGCCCATGTCGGACAGCACCGCGACCCCGTGCCCCTGGTCCACCCGCCGGGCCGCCGCCGCCACCAGCACCGCACTGGTGCCCAGACCGTCGGACTGGCTGCCGCCGGCCGCCGCGACCGGCGAAGGGTCCTCGCTGCCGGTCATGGTCAGCGCCAGCTTCCGCACCGCCAGCGCCAGCTCGTGGCTGTGCGAGACCAGTACCACCCCGACCCTGCCGTGCCCGGCCGGCCGGCTCGGCCGGGGCACCGACGCGGGCCGCGTCGCGGTCGCGGACCCGACGCCGGGGGCTGACGGGGCGTCGGAGATCGGGATCACATCGGCGCGCGTACCGGCCCGGCGGTCCATCGGCTGCTCCTGTGGGCTGCGAAGGTCTGGAAGGGCACTGCAGAAGCTGAACGCCCTGAGGGCACCACTCTCGCAGCCCGCCGCGTCCGGACCGGCCAATGGCGGCCGTGTCTACCACAGCGGATGCCGTGCCCGTGGGTGATCCGCCGCATCCGCCGCACTGTCGGCGAACCCGCCCCGCCGGAACGGCCCCGCTGGCTACGCTGGAGGCCGGACGACATCGGGAGGAGCACGGTATGGCGGCCAACACGGTGGCGGGCACGGAGCACGGCCGGAAGCCCGTCCTGGACCTCGACGGGGCGGAGTGGCTCTCCAGCAGCCAGGGGGCCGGCGACGTCCAGATCGCCTTCGTCGAGGGATACATCGCGATGCGGGACGGCCGCAGCCCCGACGGCCCCGCGCTGATCTTCACCCCGGCCGAGTGGCGGGCCTTCGTCCTCGGTGCACGGGACGGCGAGTTCGACCTGACCTGACCCGGCCGCGGTCGGCACACGGAACGCCGGGCGGACCTCCGGCTGAACCCCCGGTGACGCCCCGGAGGTCACAAATGAATTCTGATGGTCCGAAACTCGTTGACTGCTGGACAAGCAGCGGCCCACAGTATGGAGCAGGCAGACGCCGTGCCGACCGCCCCCACGCGGTCGAGCACGGCGCCCGCTGTGCTACCCGTCACCGGCGCCGGCGACGAGTTCCTCCCGAGGTTTCCCCACACGCACCTGAGTGCGTCGGCCGGTCCGGGCCCGTGGAAGGGCCGGTCGTCGCCGGGAGGTGTGGCACCGTGCCGAGAGCTACTCGACACCGGTACCGGTGCCCGGGTCATCCGCACGCCCCCACGCGGCGGTGCCCCGGACAGGTCCGCGAGTGCGACGGGCCGGGGCCCCGCGAACCTGGCTTGTGGAGTTGTCGTTCGTACTGCTGCGCCGCCCCGGCCCGGTGTCCTCGGACGCCGGCTCCGGCGACGGTCGATCAGGTCTGTTCGCACGACGATGTGCTGAGCGAGGGAAAGCGCGCCATGACACGCCTGAACAAGCCGCCCCCCGGTGGGGCGAGCCCACAGCGACTGTCGTGCTGAACCGAACGTAGCCCGGACGGTTGCTCAGAGTCAACATTGGTCTCTGAGCGTCGATGCCCGGCCGGTCACCGCCGTGCGCCCGCGTGCGCCGGAGCACCCGTGCGCGGGCCGGACGGCCGGGGCCCCGTACGATGGTGTCATGTCATTCCTTCGCCGTCGCTCGGGCTCGCCCGCAGGTCCGGACTTCGACGTGCTCGCCATGGACCCGGGCGACTGGCCCGGCCACTTCGGTGCCATGACGATGAACGCCCAGGACGGCTCGTGCCAGGGCATCTTCCTGCGCTACGACCTCTTCGGGGGCCGCGGCCCCGCCATGTTCATCGGCAACCTGCCGGAGGGCTCGCCCGCCCGCGAACCCGAGGACGACGTGCCCTTCGAGGTCCGCCAGCTCCTCGCCGCCCTCGAGAACGACGAGCCGGTGGAGTTCGTCTCCGCCGAGGACTTCCCGGTCATGCTCGGCGACGACCTGCTCATCGTGAAGAAGGTCAAGGTCAGCGAGGAGCGGGTGTTCTGCTCCCAGTTCGGCCGCAGCGACGGCGTGCTGGTCACCATCGCCTCCTGGGACCGCCCCATCGCCGACGACCTCTACCAACTGCTCAAGCCGCTGCCCGCAGAGATGTTCCAGCAGGGCTGAACCGACCGGTACGGGCGCGCTTGACGGTGGCGATCAACGCTTCGTACAGTCGCCGACATGTCATGCCTCCTCCCGCTGCTCACCCGCCGCAGACATCTGGACCTGCGGCGCAACGCAGGCGGGACCTGTCCGGGCAGATGACCGGGGCCCCGGCCCCCTCGTCGTCCCCGCGGCACCGGGCCGCCGTCGGCCGCCCGCGTCCGACCGGGCCGTCGGTCGGCCGTCCCGCCCGCCGCCGCCCCCACCCGGTGCCGTCCGCCGCCCGCCGCGTCCACGCCGCCAGCCCGGAGACACCGACATGACCCCAGCACCGACCCCGGTCGACGAGCACGCCGCCGTCGCCGACGCCCTCGCCCGCCTGCCCCGCGTCGCCGACCTGCTCGCCGCCCGTGCGGAGGAGCACGACCGCGACGGCACCTTCCCGTACCAGGGCGTCGAAGCCGTCCACGAGGCCGGACTGCTCACCCTCACCGTCGCCCGCCGGCACGGCGGCGCGGGCGCCGGCCTCGCCGACACCGTCCACGTCCTGGCCGGCCTCGGCCGCGGCGACGCCTCCGTTGCCGTCCTCGTCGCACACACCCTGCTGCTCCACGCCGAACAGGCCCGCGGCGGCCTCTGGCCCGCCGCCTCCTACCGGCGGGTGCTCACCGAGTCCCGGCGCGGCCCCGCACTGCTCGGCACCCTGCGCTCCGAGCCCGGCGGCCCGGTCGGCGCCCCGCCCGCCACCGTCGCCCACTGGGACGGCGAGGCCTGGGAGTTGACGGGGAGAAAGACCGACTGCAGCGGTGCCGAGGCACTCTCCTGGATGGCCGTGCACGCCCGCACCGACGAGACCGTGCCCCGGGTCGGCCTCTTCCTCGTCCGCGGGGACAGCCCCGGCCTCGAGATCGACCCGGTCTGGGACCAGCTCGGCCTGCGCGCCAGCGCCGGCCACGACGTGATCCTCGACAAGGTCCGGGTCGCCCCCGAGCACGCCGTCCGGCTCACCCTGACCGGGCACACCGACCCCGCACAGCAGGCCGCCGCCGAACTCTCACGGGCCTGGCACGACCTGGCGCTCTCCGCCGTCCACCTCGGCACCGCACGCGCCGCCCAGGACTGGCTGATCCGCTTCCTGCGGCAGCGCACCCCCGCCAACCTCACCGAACCGCTGGCCGAACTGCCGCGGTACCGCTACGCGCTCGGCGAGATAGAGGCCTCGCTGATCGGCGCCGAGGAAGTGCTCCGCGCGACCGCGGCCGGCATCGACCGCGGCGACCGCGAGGCCGTCGCCCGCAGCGCGGCCGGCCGCCTCATCGCCGGCCGGGCCGCAGGCTCCGCCGTCCAGGAGGCCGTGGCCCTCACCGGCAACCCGGGGCTCAGCCGCCGCCACCCGCTGGAGCGGTACCTGCGCGACGTCCTCAGCAGCCGGATGCACTTCCCCCCGGACGAGGCCGTCCTCGACACCCTCGGCCGCGCCGCCCTCGACCGAGGCAACCCCCGCCGCCCCTCGTAACCGCGGCAGGGGAGCCGTTCGGCCGACCCGGAAAGGGGCGCGGGGAACGGTGCGGGACGGAAGGTGTGGCGTCGTTCCTCCCGTTCCGAGCAGTTCCCCGCGCCCCTACGGGCTTGCCCTGTTGCCCCTGGTGGTCACTCCGCTTCCGGTGCCGTCAGCGGGTGCCGACCGCTGCGCGGACCGCGCGGCGGGCCAGGGCCGCGTCGTCGTAGAGGCGGCGGATCATGATGCGCTGTTCCTCGCCCGCGCCCGGGACGTCGTGCAGGCGGATCTCCCGCATCAGCACCATGACCAGGTTGACCAGGAAGGCGTCCCGGGCCAGCGTGCCGCCGGACTGGGCGAGCTGGCTGATCTGGCGGCGGGCCGCGGTGTCCCCGGAGAGCACGCTCCACAGCACCGCCAGGTCGTACCCGGGCAGGTACCAGCCGGCCTCCTCCCAGTCGAGCAGCACCGGGCCGGACGGGGCCAGCAGCAGGTTGCCGAGCAGGGCGTCGCCGTGGCACAGCTGCCAGGGGCTGCTGGCGAGGCCGTGCAGCAGCTGCCGGAGGTCGCCGGCGTCCCGGTCGGTCAGCTGGCCGACCGAGTGGAAGCGCGCGATCTCGAGCTGGTAGTCGAGCGGCTTGCCGAAGACGTCGGTCGGCGGCCGCCACAGGTTGAGGGTCCGGACGGCGCCGAGCACGGCCCGCACCTCACCCGGGGTGGGCGGGTTCACCGGGTGCCGCTCGCGCGCCGCCGGGCG
Organism: Kitasatospora sp. NPDC051914; assembly: GCF_040680995.1. Lineage (NCBI taxonomy): Bacteria > Bacillati > Actinomycetota > Actinomycetes > Kitasatosporales > Streptomycetaceae > Kitasatospora > Kitasatospora sp. NPDC051914. The sequence continues at coordinate 5,697 of NZ_JBFAXX010000048.1, read as the reverse complement.
GCCGGGCACCCGCTCGAGCACCAGCACGCAGCGGTCGTGGTCGGCCGCCACCAGCCGCGGCAGCCGGACCGGCGGGCGGTGCCGGACGAACGCCCGGTAGACGGCGACCTCGTGGTGGAAGCGGGCGATCAGCTGTTCGTCCCTGGCGGCCTGCGGGGCAAGGCACTTGGCGACGACCGGGGCGCGTCCGATGGTGCCGGCGACGAGGATGTGCCGGCTGCCCTCCCGCAGCACCTGGCGGGGGAGGAACGCGGGACATATCCGCGAGACGGCGGCCAGCGCGGCCTTCACGGCGGGCGTCTGGAGCGCGGCGGGGTCGACCCGGTCGACGAAGCCGTCGCCCGTCCGGGTGGTCAGCAGTCGGCCGCCCACGGGGCGGCCGGCCTGGTCGGGCCGTCCGGCGAGCGCGGTGCGGGCCAGGGCGGTGCGGGGGTCGCGCAGCTCGGTGCCCCGCGGCGCGGGCCGGCCGCCGGCCGCGGTGGGGGGCCGCAGCGCGGGGCGGGCCTGGCCCGGGATGTGGCGCGCGCTGCCCGGTTCGAGGGCGGGTGCCGGGCGGGTGCCGGTGCTGGCTGTGGAGTACATGGGCTGGTGAGGGTCCCTTCCTGGCCGACTGCTGTGCCGTCTGTGCCCGGCGCCGGGGGCTTTGCGGTGCCCCTGGCGGGCCGGGCGGCCCCGGGTGGAGTGCGGGCGTCGGGCGCGGAGCGGGCGGGCCTCCTCCGCACCCTGGGGAATGCGGTGTCCGCCTGCCGCGCCGTGCCCGACGCCCCCGCGCCACCCGGCTTCGCCACCCCCTCCGAGGGAGCCCCGGAGGTGTCCGCCCGGAACCTGTGGACCCGGACCCTGACGGCCCGTCGGCCGGAACCGTGGACGCTCCGGCAGCTTCCCGGCTCCGAAGTCGGGGTGGCGCCTTCCTACCTGACACCCCGTTGGCACTGGCACACCATGTGGCGTGCCCTGGCGAACCCTGGCGAATGGTCGCGTGGCATGTGACAGAGCCACTACTGTCGAAAACAGCCGAGGAACCTGGGGGCTTCACGTGAGCAAGGGGCCGAACGCCAGACTCGCCGACCTGTTCGCCCTGACCGGATGGTCCAAGGGCGAGCTCGCCAGGCTGGTCAACCGGCGCGGTGCGGCGATGGGGCAGCAGCAGCTGTCGACCGACACCTCGCGGGTCCGGCGCTGGATCGAGCAGGGGGAGATCCCCCGCGATCCGGTGCCGAGGGTGCTCGCCGCCGTGTTCACGGAGCGGCTCGGCCGTGTCGTCACCACTGAGGACCTCGGTCTCGAGCGACACCGGCCCACCAGGGCGGGCACCCCCACGGAGACGGCGGCGGTGGTGCCCTGGCAGCCGGATCGGACAGCGGCGGTCCTCACCGAGTTCACGGGAATGGACCTCATGCTGAACCGACGCGGTCTGGTCGGTGCGGGCGCGGCGCTCGCCGCCGGCACCGTCATCGCCGACAACCTCCACGACTGGCTCACCGGCGACGGTGTGGCGTACGCCGCCGAACGGCCCGGCCCGCGCCACGTGTTCACCCAGAGCGGTGCACAACCGGTCGTGGACGTGTACGACGCCGGCCCGGTCGGCAACGACGAAGTCTCCGCCCTGGAGCGGTCCGTGGAGGTCTTCCGGGCCTGGGACGCCTCCCGCGGCGGCGGCCTCCAGCGCAAGGCCGTGGTGGGCCAGCTGAACGAGGTCGGCGGGATCCTGACGCACCGCCACAGTCCGGCCGTGGAGCGCCGGTTGTGGACGGTCGCGGCCAACCTGGCCGTGCTGGCCGGCTGGATGTCCCACGACGTGGGCCTGGAGCCCACCGCGCAGAAGTACTTCGTGATCGCCGCGCAGGCCGCGAAGGAGGCCGACGACCGCCCGCGGGCCGGCGAGGCGATCTCCCGGGCGGCCCGCCAGATGCTCCATCTCGGCCGGGCCGACGACGCGTTGGAGCTGATGCAGCTCGCCCAGGCCAGCGCGGGGGACCGCGCGCAGCCCCGGACCCGCGCCATGCTGCACACCGTCGAGGCGTGGGCGCAGGCCTCGCTGGGCCGCTCCGAGGCGACCCGCCGGGTGCTGGGCGAGGCCGAGGACCTCTTCGTCCAGGAGGCCGAGGAGGCGCCGCCGAGCTGGATGCAGCTGTTCAACGAGGCGGAACTGCACGGGATGCAGGCGCTGGTGTACCGGACGCTCGCCGAGCACGACCCGGGCGCGGTCCGGCTCGCCGAGCACCATGCGCGGCGCGCCATCGACCTGCGTCCGGCCGGCCGGGAGCGCTCCGCCCTGCTGGACCAGATCACGCTGGCCTCGGTGTACTGGATCTCCGGCGAGCCCGACGCGGCGTGCCTGCAGGCCAAGCTGGCGATGAACGCGATCAACCAGACCTCCTCGATGCGCACCTGGGACCGGTTGCGCGAGATGTACCGGCTGGCCGGCCGCTACCGGGGGATGCCGGAGGTGGCGGAGCTGCGCGAGGAGATCGACGCGGTGATGCCGCAGCGGCGGCGCCAGGTCTGACCCGTCCGCCCGGGCCCGGGGCGGTGGGCCCGGGGTGTGCAGGGGTGCGCCCGGGGTTTCCTCGGGATGTCCTCGGTCGTGCCCGCGTGGGTGTGCCTCAGGCCGGGCGCAGCAGCATCCGCAGTGCGGTGGCCCGTCCGTCGGTGCCGATCAGCGGTGCGCCGGTGCAGCGCAGCACGGCCGTGCGGCCGTCGGGGCGGCGTATTCGGAGGGTGGCGGAGCAGGCCTGCCCGTGCACCAGGATGCGGGTGACCAGGTGGCAGAGCTGCGGCCGGTCCTCGGCGTGCAGCAGGGCGGGCAGGGCGTCGAGGGTGAGCGGGCCGAGGCGGCGGTCGCGGCCGAGCAGGCGGAACGCGCCGTCCGACCAGTGCACGCGGTCGGTGAGCAGGTCCCACTCGGCGGCGGCGACGTCTCCCGGGCGGCTCACGGCGGGTGCGGGGCCGGCGGTCAGGCTCATCGGGGCTCGCTGCGGTTCTGAGAGGTGAGGGTACGGCCCGCGGGGGGCCGGGGGAGGCCCCGTGGGGGCGGCCTGTCGCACGAGCGTCCCACATTCGCGCGTCCGATGTGGGGGATATGCGGACATCGTCCGTGGATTTTCCAGAGGCATATGCCGGAGCGGCGGGCGCCTCCAGGGCCGCGGCACCGCCGGCGGGGCGCCCGACGGCTGTTCTCCGCCGCCGTTCCGTTGCCCTGTGTGCAGATAACGGTCCCAAGCGGTAGCCTTCGGTGATTCCGGCGCCCGGGCGCCTGTCCAGGACCGATCCACCCCCGGCGACGGAAATCCCGTTGCCTCGACGACCGCCGCAACGGATGCTGACCTCATGTTCGAGCCAGTGATAGCGCCCAGTGCCAGTCTCGTCGGCCTCCTGCAGAGAGGCCGCGGCGACGGGCAACTGCATGCCCTGGCAGCCGACCGTGCCGAGGCGATCGACGCCCTGGAGTACTGCGTCACCCACGACCCCCGCGCCGACTGGCAGGTCGAGAACCGCTCCCTCTACTACGCGCGCCTCTACATGGAGCTGGAGGCGCCGCTCACCGGCATCAAGCGCCACCTGCACGCACCCGAGGACGCCGTCGACCAGGACGAGGCCCGCACCGGCCTCGCCCTCTCGGTCCTCGGCCACCTCGCCGCGTACGGCCGCCGCGACGCCCTCGACCTGCTGCGCGGCTACACCGCCGCCGGCTGGAACTGGTCGTGGGCGCTCGACGAGCTGGCCCTGCGCGACGACGACCGGGCCCTGCTGCAGCTCGCCCCCGCCGTCCTCGACCGCTTCCCGGCCGGCCCGGAGGGCGACGCGAGCCTGCGGGCCGCCATCCGCGGCGCGTACGAACCGCGGCCCTGGCGGCTGTGGGCCGCCCACCACCCGCGGGTCGCCGCGGCCGGCGAGCAGTCACCCTTCGACCTGTGGCAGCGCCAGCTCGACCGCGGCGGCGTCACCCCGGGCTGGAGCACCGCCGACGTGCTCGCCTGGGCCGACCGTCCGGACCCGGCCGCCGCCCCCGGTGCGCCCGACGCCGCTGCCGCCGCCCGCCGGGCCGCCGCTGCCGCCCGCTGCCTGGCCGCCGTCGTCCGGCCCGAGGACCGCGGCGAGGTGCTGCACGCCGCCCGCCACGGCGAGGTCGGCGCCCGCACCGCCGCCCTGCGCTACCTGGTCGACCGCAACGATCCCGCGGCGGCCGGCCTGATCGAGGCCGCTGCCGCCGACGTCGACGAGCGGATCGTCACCGCGGCCCTGGAGGTGCTCGGCCGGATGCGCGGCCCCCAGGCGCTGGCGCACGCCCGCCGCTGGGCCGACCCGGCCACCGGCGGCGCCGACAGCGCCCTCGGCGAGGCCGCCGTCCAGTTGCTGGCCGACGCCGGCGAGCCCGCCGACGGGCCGCTGGTGGTGGACGCGCTGCGCCGCTGGATCTCCGTCCGCGGCGTCGAGGGAGCCGGTCTGGCCACCCTGGTCGACGGTGCGGGGCGGCTGGCCGCCGCCGCAGCCGTCCCCGCCCTGCGCCACGTGTACGGGGAGACGGTCTCCTCGGAGCTGCGCGGCCGCGCCGCCCGCGCCCTGGCCGCCACCGACCCGCACTTCGCCGAGGGCCCGGCCGTCGAATGCCTGTGGGACTGCGAGGAGTCCACCCGGGAACTGGCCGCCCGCCATGTCACCACCACGGGTGACGTTCGCGTGCTGGAACGCCTGCGCCGGCTCGCCGCCGACCCGGCGGAGGAGGCCGAGGTGCACGCCGCCGTGCGTGTGCGGCTGACGGCGCGGGAGCGTCCGTAGATCATCGAAGGTTGCGATTCCGGGCAAAACGCCCCCGGGCTTGCGGCATGATGAGCGGGACCTTCGCCAGCACGTCCCCTGGAGCACCGGCGCCATGAACCGATCCCGTCTGCTCGCCCGCGCCGCCGTGCCGCTGGCCGCCGCGGCCTCCGTGCTGGCCCTCGCCGCCCCGGCGCTGGCCCATGTCGAGGTCGGGTCGGCCACCGCGCGGGCCCTCGCGACGGACGCCGTGGTCGCCTTCGACGCCGAGGGGGAGTCGACCACCGCCGGCATCAAGCAGGTCCGGGTCGTGCTGCCGGAGGGCATCGCCCCGTCCGACGTGGCGCTCGTCGAGGCGCCCAAGGGCTGGACGTTCACCCTCTCCGCGGACGGCTTCCAGGTGGCCGGGGCGGCCCTGGCACCCGGGAAGAGCGCCGCCTACAAGGTCAAGGTGCGACAGCTGCCGGACGCCAGGTCGGTCGCCTTCAAGACGCTGGTCGGCTACTCCGGCGGCCGCGTCGACCGCTGGATCGAGCTGCCGCAGGGCAGCGCCAAGCCCGACCACCCCGCGCCGGTGCTGAAGCTCGCCGCCGCCGCGCCCGGCGCCAAGCCGCTGCCGGCCTCCCCGTCGGCCGCCGCCACTGCCTCCGCTGCCGTCACCGACGCGCCCTCGCTCGCGCCGAGCCCCGCGAGCTCCTCGGCGAGCCCGGGGGCCACCGCCCCCGTCGCCTCGGACAGGGGCTCGGGCAGCGGCACCGCAACGATCCTCGTGGTGGCCCTCCTCGCCGCAGCGATCGTCGGCGTCGTCCTCTGGCGCCGCCGCGCCGCACCGCACGACTGACGCCGCAACAGAGGGAGGGGCCCCGGGGGCGCGGCGGGGCCGGCCCCCCCCCCCGGGGGCGGGGGGGCAACGCCGCGGCGCCCCCGGCCCGCGCCCGG